>CBFGVD010000050.1:0-11672 GCA_965651965.1 uncultured Verrucomicrobiaceae bacterium
GGTCGGGGCGCTTCACATAGCCGCGTTTCGCCCAAAAGGCGTCGTTCGGGCGATAGTCCGCGGGGCGGAGCGGATGGTCCGCGGGCCTTTCCACGGCGCAGAAGCAGGTCTTCGACAAGCCGAGCTCCCGGGCGTGAGCCTCCCGTTCGTCGAAAAAACGGTGGCCGATGCCCCGGCCGCGCCATGCGGGGTCGAGCACGGATTCCCCGCAATAGAACCATACCGCGGGATCCAGGCCCGCCCGCTTGAAGGGAGTCTGGAAGGATTCATCCGCCTCTTCGAGAGGCAGACCGGTGGAAACCCCCGCCACCCGCCCGTCGCAGAGGGCGATGACGAAAACGCTGCGCCGGCATTCCGCATACCCCGCCAGATAATCGCGCTCCGATTCCTCGTCCCCCTCGTAAAGGTAAGGGAACTCGCGGAAGACGGAGATGCGCAGCCGCGCGGCATCTTCCAGATACTCCACAACCCCCTGGCCCGTAACGCGCCGGATCTCGATCGACATGCCGGGAACTAAAGCCGTGAGACGGGACCCCGGCAAGGGCGCACCCTTCGCCTCATCGGTCCCGCCATTCGGCGGGGGTCACGGAGAGCGACAACTCCTCGCTCCCGCGTTTCAGGCGCACCGGTACCGGTACATCCGGACGCAGGAAGAAGAAGGCGTTCACGGCGTCCCCGTAGTCCGGGGTGAGGCGCGGGCCGACCTGGAGCAGGACATCCCCCTCGCGGATGCCCGCTGCCGCGGCAGGCGAGCCGTCCTGCACGCTGGTGACCTGCGGAACCTTCGTCTCCGGCCTCAATTTCAAGCCGAGCCAGGCGCGGCAGATCTTGCCGTTGCCCTGGACGTCTTCCAGCACCCGCTTGACCACCTGCACGGGCAGGGCGTAGCCGCCATCCCCGCCGGTCGCCTGATGGGCGACGGCGACGACCGCGCCGGAGGCATCCGTGAGAGGCGTACCCGTGCGCGGCACCGCTCCGGCATAGGATACCTTCAGGAGGGAAAGGGGCAGCATCTTGCCGTTGATCGCCTTGATCCACGCTTCGCCCTTGCCGGAGCCCCCGCCTTTCACCGTGAAGGCGACATCCCCCCGCGGCACGGAGGCCCGGGCCAGCGGGAGCGCCTGCTCCGGCGGGCCGGAGATACGGAAAACCACGACACGGGACACCGGATCCACGAAAGACTCCGCCGGGAGCTCGCGGCCGGATGCACGCAGCTTCCCCTCCCCTGCCCTTGCGCCGGAAAGTGCCACGGCCACGAAATGGCGGCCATCCCCCACGGGAAAGGCCGCGGATTCCATACCCCCCCCGGGGCCCGGGAAAAACACCTCCCAGGATGTCTGGGCGCGAACCGCGGGCGCGGAAAAAATCCATGTGCCGGCCAATGCCAGCAGGCACCGACGGAAGAAAAATATCATCAGGAGCGAATCCTTCAGAACTCCTGTTCGCCGGTGCTGCCTTGGGAGCTCGGACGCAAATCCAAGGCGTCCAACTGCTCGACTGCGGCGGGCTCGGCGGGAGCCACCTTGTAGTGCACCGGCACGGGCGGGGCGGCTTGCTCGGGCGCGGCGTCAGGCACCAGGAGGAACATCGCCGTGACGGTCGCGTAGGCCAGTCCCGCACCGTAGGCCCAGCGGGAAGCTCCCAGATTCGAGAACCACGCGGAGAGGCGGCGCAACCAGCCGGCAGGACTGCTCTTCAGAGCTTCTTCTTCCCGGCGGCGCTGGTGAAACTCGCGGAGAAAATCGTCGAAATACCCTTCCTCGGGGCGCTCGTGGCGCTTGAGGGCAAGCAGGGCTCCGATCTCTTCAACACTCGGCTTCACGGCAATTGATGGTTAATTTATCTAAAATTTCCGCTGCGCTCGCAAGGATTTTTTTCAAAATCCTCATTCCCAGTAATCCTGCAGCTTCGACTGGAGGTGGAGATGGGCATAATGCAGGCGGGAGCGCACGGTTCCTTCGGAAACCTTGAGGATACGTGCGATTTCAGCATGCGGCATGCCCTGGATGTCGAACATCGTCACCACGGTTCTATGCGCTTCTGACAGGCTGAGCATCGCTTCGTTCAATCTTTTCTGGAGCTCATGAAGCTTGCTCTGTTTCTCCGGGTTGGCGAGGTGGCTGGTATCCACCAGCGCGGGGTCGAGCTGAACGGACGAATCCAGTTCGTTGAGGCTCAATCCGCTGCGGCGCTTTCGCTTCTTCAGGAAGTTCAAGGTCATGTTCACCGCGATCTGATAGATCCAAGTGTAGAAACTGGCCTGGCCGCGGAAACGGGGCAAGGAGTGGTATGCCTTCGCGAAGATTTCCTGGAGAAGGTCGTGGGTGTCCTCCTTGTGGGAGGTCATGTTGTACACGAGGCCGTACAGCTTCTCGCCGTATTTGAGAATCAGGGCGTCGAACGCGCGCGTGTCCCCGCTGCGGGCACGCGTCACTAGGTCTTCGTCCGGATCCGGCTGGAGGGGATCATCCGGCATCTTCGGGTGGGTCGGGGGGTAGGGCGAACGCGGCGAGCCTACATGGACGGACGGCGGTGTAAAGCAAGCTCCTGCGCGGGAAAGGATCCGCGCTTTGTTAGGCCCCGGCCCGCCGGATGCCGGGGCGGGCGGATTACTTAAGGGAACTTGATGATTTTTCTGGATGCTTCCCGCGCGTGCGTATAAATGGGCGGTGCTGTCCCGCATCCCCGCCTCCAAGGCAATGCCACCCGCACCCGAGCACACGCACCACATCAGGATCCGCAACACCCAGCTTGAGATGAACCCGGCCCCGGCGGCGGGGCCCCGGCAGGGTGAGGATGTCGAAGGGAAGCTCCGCGCCGCGCAGGAGCAACTGGAACAGCTCCAGCACGAACGCGAGGAACTGGAACGCCAGAAGCGCGAGGTGGAGGCCCTGAATGTCCGCAAGCGGGAATTCATCAACCTGCAGGCGGAGCTGACCGAGCGGCTGGGCGGGACGCTGACGCGGATCGACCGCGAGGTCTTCGAGATGCGCCAGGAAATCGACGACCTGGAGCAATGCCGCTCCTGCTTCGCCGGTCATCTGACCAAGCTGGAAAAGATCAATCCGGACGGCTGGACGCGGGAGAACCTCTCCAATTCCATCGACCGCGCCATGGCGATCGCCGAACATGCGGACGACGAGTTCTCCCAGGCCGCGGAGCACTTCTCGCGCTCGCCGCGCTGCGGCAATCTCTTCAACGGGGCCAAGGCCCGGCGGGTGGTTTCGGGTGATTTCGCCCGGCAATTCCGCAACGGTCTGGCCTTCAACCTGCCGATCCTGGTGCTCGGCGGGCTGGGACTGATCGTTTATCTCGTGAAATGAATCTCTCCATGCGCCTTTCCCGAAGCCACTCCGACCAGGGCCCGGCGAACCTCGACGAACTGAGGGCGCTGGAGGAAAGGAAACGCGCGCTGGAAGAGCAGATCCAGAGCGCGAGCGCCCAGCCGGAACGGATCCTGCGCGAAGCCATGGAGCAGGCCGCCACCCTGCCCCCGCCGGACGATCTGGCGGACCGGCGGCGTTTGCGCGAATTCGAGGAAAAGGCGAGCCGCACGCAGATCCGCAACGAGCGGCGTACCCAGGGCCGCAGCCTGGCCTTGCTGGTGCTGCTGCTGGCCGCGACGGCCAGCCTGGTCTCCTGGGTGATCAAGCTTTTCGTGGCCTAAAAGCGCGGCGATTCATTCCTAGCCATTCCCGCGGCCCTCGGCTATTGCAGCGGCTATCATGACGATCAAAAGCCTGACGCTTCTCGCCGCATCCGCCGTCGCAGTCCATGCGGGGACCTACGAACCTCTCCCTACGCCCGCGGCCCCGGCGGCGGCAAAAAGCCCGCTGAGCTTTTTCGACACTTTCCGGACGAGCGGCTACGGCAATTTCGGGATGGGCTTCGACAATGCCCCGGGCGAGCTGGACGCCTACCAGGCCGAACTCTACAGCTTCATCAGCAAGCCGCTCAGCTTCGGCGATTTCTCCTTGTTGCCCACCTTCCGCTACGAGGGCACTTTCCTCCGCTACGACGGCACCCCGCCCTTCTTCGTGGTGGGCGACGAGGACCTGCACACCATCGAGCTGCCGATGTACTTGCTGCACATGCGGCAGGACTCGCCCTGGATTTTCGGAGCCTGGCTGAATCCTTCCCTTTCCACGGATTTCGACCACATCGATAGCGACGACATCTTCGTGGACCTGGCCATCGGCGGCGGCTACAAGTTCAGCGACCGGCTCTACGTGGGCGTGGGTGCCGCGGGATTCGATCTCTTCGGCGACGAATCCTTCATCCCCGGGGCCGGCTTCGTCTGGATGCCCACGGACGAGATCATGGTGCGCCTGATCGGGGCCGCCTTCGTGGCGGAATGGGATGTGACGGAGAACTGGCGGCTGGGCCTGGACGTCCGCTCGGCGGGCGGGAAGTGGAACATCGACGACAACAACCAATCCCGCACGCTGGACTTCAGCTCCTTCCGCGCGGGCTTGCACGCCCACCGGCGGATCGTTGACAACTGGTGGCTGGAGGGGGGCGCGGGCCTGACCTTCGCGAACGAGATCGAACTGCGCACTCCGGACGGGCTCGGGCTGTTCGAGAACGTTCTGGGGGATCTGGACGAAGGGGTTTACGGCTATCTGGCCGTGCGCAAGGAGGTATGGTAAGGCAGCCGCGGAAGCCCCCGCTCATTCGGCGGGGCTCAGCTTCGCGTAGATCATGCCTTGTCCGGTAACCTCCACGGCGATGGGGGCGGCCTTCGTCCAATCGTGGTCCGGTCCGAGCTGCTTGCGGAAGAGATTCAAACCCTCCGCCGAGAAGTAGCGGATGCCGCCCCCGGCCGTTTCCTTGCGGACCACGGTCAGGAAGATCTGATCGTCGAGCCCGGTGTATTTGCCGATGTAGAGCCACTGGTCCCGCCCCGGCATGGTGTTCACGGATTCGAGATATTCCTTCTCCCCCTCCCGGACGATCCAGAGTTCGAGCTTTCCTTCGGGAAGGCGGGTAAGATCGTAGCCGATCATTCCCATGAGCCCTTCCACGGCCGCGAGCCGCCAAGGCACGGATTCCGCGCCGCCTTCCGGAACTTCGTTCCAATTCCGGTCCTGGTCGCGGGGACGGCCCAGGGTCAGGATCGAATCGTAAGGAATCCATTGCAGGCCTTCGTTTTGCTCCCGCTCCTTGTATTTGCCGATTACGAGGAAACGGTCGGTCCGCGCATGCACGTAACCGGAGACCGACAGGGCGACGCCGTCCAGCGAGTCCACGCCGCGGGATACCGGATCTTCGCGGGAAAGGCCGAGGGCCGAGCGCTTGAGACCGATGGAGACATAGCTACCCACCAGGGTATCGTCCGTTATGCCCGGCTCCGCGGGTTTCTCCGCCTGCCGCCGGCACCCCGGTAGCAGGCACGCCCCGATCATGATCGCCGCGATGTTCGCTTTCATCGCGGCATTCAACCGGAGCGCGGCTCCCGGTGACGACGAAAATCCCCGGCCTGGGTCTTCAGTCCTGGTTTTCCGCCAGCTTCTTCCTCAGCTCCGGCCATTGCTCGCGGCTGACGATGTAGCCGACGCAGCCCGGCCTGCCGCAAAGACAGGGGTGGTCCTCGTAGCACTCCACATCGAAAGCGTAATCGAAGGTCAGCTCCTCCCCCGCCCTGATGTCCGCCAGGGAGTGGATGAAGATGCGCTTGCCCTCGATCCACGCCTCGCAATTCGGCTCGCAGGAGTGATTGATGAGGCGGGCGGTATTCCAGGGGACGTTGCCGTCGATATCCAGCTTGTTGGTAAGGGTGAAGATATAGACCGCCGCATCGCCGGTTTCTTGGGACTTCGCGTGCTGGGCCCAGGCGCGGCGCTCGCTCTCTTCCTTGTCGATCAGCTCGCCGACGTATTCGATGATTTTGGTGCCGGCCGGGATGTCGCGCGTGGCGTAAACGCCGCGGCCGTGGATCCGCGAGCCGCGGACCTCGCAGAGCTCGCTCTGGCCGCGTTGCCACAGTTGCTTGAGCTTCTTGAACAAGGCCGCTTCTCCGGCGAGTTTCTTCATTTTCTTGCCCATGTCGGTATTCGCGGCCTCCCTCTTCATTTGAGTTTCTTTTCCTCCCCCTTTACCTCGGGCAGATTCAGATCCGCGGGCAGGCCGGGAAACATCCGCCGCAGTTCCGAGACCCGGAGCTTGGACCCGTCGATGAAGGTCCAATCGTTCTCGTCCTTCGCGGAAATGGCGACCTGGAAGCCGCGGTTCACCAGCATCCGCATCTCCGGCAGCTCGCCCGGCTTCCCGGGGGCGGTGAGGCGGATCCCGGTGACGGTGGGAATGATCAGCAGCCATTGCTTGAATTCCGGCTTTTCCGCGGCTTCGCCCTCCGCAGGCGCGGCTTCCGGGGCGACCCCCACCTGGTAAGCAGCCGGCATGCCTTCGGTCTCGAAGGTGAGGAACTGGATGCCCTGCTCCGCGAGCCGCTTGCCCGCGCCGGAGAGGGCTTGCTCCAGCTTTTCCATGCCGCCCACTTCCGCTGCGAGCTTCTCCTTCCAAGGGGGATACATCCTTTCGAGGGCCGCCTGGTGGCGGCCGAGGACCACCTGCTTGCCCAGATCCTCCACGGCGGCCACGGCGGAAGCAATGACCTCCGGCGGGGCGTCAACCTGCGCGGACAGCCGGCCCGCCCCCAGGCAAATCACCATCGCGGAAAGGATCGCACGCATCGCGGATGCATGGATGCCCGGCCCGCACCCCGGCGTCAAGCGCGTCAAAAGGCCGCACCCCGCCCGGCGGCCGGTTTCCGGAAAGCGCCATTTTTCAAAGACAGGGCGGGAAATTTTTAGAAACATGGGCGGCGGGATTGAATCCGCTTTGCTTCCCCCCCGGCCTTTGGCACGCTCCGCGCCCCATGTCGAAACAGGCACTCGGAAAAGGGCTCGGCGCCCTCATCCGCAAACAACCCGGCACCTCCTCCCCGCAAGACGCCGCCGCCCAAGGTGTGGACGGCCACGGCCGCGCCCGCGAAGTGGCGATCGACAAGGTGGTGCCCAGCCCGCTGCAGCCCCGCACCCATTTCATCGAGACCCCGCTGGACGAACTGGTGGAGTCCATCCGCCAGCACGGCATCATCCAGCCGCTGATCGTGCGCCCGGTGAACGGGAACTACGAGTTGATCGCGGGCGAACGCCGCTGGCGGGCCTCCCAAAAGCTGGGCCTGGCCACGGTGCCGGTGATCGAACGCGAGGCCTCCGACCGCGACGTGCTGGAGATGGCGCTGATCGAGAACCTCCAGCGCGAGGACCTCAATGCGATCGAAGAAGCCGCCGGCTACGTGCGCCTGGCAAAGGAATTCACCATGAAGCAGGACGAGATCGCCGCGCGGGTGGGCAAATCCCGCGCGAGCGTGGCGAATGCCATGCGCCTGCTGGAGCTGCACCCGGACGTGCAGCTCCTGGTGGCCCAGGGCCGGCTGAGCGTGGGCCACGGCAAGGCGATCCTTTCGATCAAGGACAAGGACGCCCAGTTGCTGGCCTCCGACCAGATCCTGAAAAAGGGGATGAACGTCCGCGCGGCGGAGAAATTCGCCCAGGGATTCGAACCCGGCTCCGGGACGGAGGATAGCAAGGCGAAAGGCGCGGCCTCCACCCCTGCGGCACCGGACGCCAACATGCGCGCGATCCAGAACAAGCTGCGCGACCGCTTCGCAACCCATGTGGCGATCCACCAGGGGGCGAAGAAGGGCAAGATCGAGCTGGAATATTACGGAGATGACGATTTGCAGCGCTTGCTTGATCTCCTGGGCATCGGGGATCTTTAGTGCACACGGTTCCGCAAGGGCGGAGCCGGAAGCCCGATCCCGCCCGTGAAACGCGCCACCGTATTCCTCATTCTGCTGCTGGCTGCCGCTGCCGGGGCCTGGCTGTATATCAAGCAAAGCGCCGTATCCCCCGAACCGGGACTGCGCACCGCCTTCGAAAATTTCCCCGACACCCTGGCCGGGCAATTTTCCGGGGAGGAAGCCCGCAGCCGGGTGGAGGAACTGGTGGCGCTGGGACCGCGCCCCCCGGCAAGCGAAGGCTACGAAATGGCTCTCCAATATCTGGAAAGCCGCTTTGCCGGGATGGGCTGGATCACGCTGCGCCAGACTTTCACGCGGGCCACGCCCAAGGGCCCCCGCACCTTCACGAACCTGCTGGCCCGCCATGGTTCCGCACCCGGCGATTGGGGGAACTCCCCGCCGGTGGTCATCGGCGGCCACCTGGACAGCAAGGAGATGGATTTCCCCTTCGTGGGGGCGAACGACGGCGGGTCCTCTACGGGCGTGATCCTGGAGCTCGCGCGGGTGCTTTCCACGGATCCCGCTTCGGCGGCGAAAGTGGAATTCGTCCTCTTCGACGGGGAGGAAGCGATGCTGACCACCATCACCAGCTCGGACGGCCTGTACGGCAGCAAGTACTACGCCCGCGAAATGTCCAAGCGTGCCGTTTGGCCGCGGATCGGCATCGTGCTCGATCTGGTGGGCGATTCCCGCCATGAATTCCATTTCAATCCCGAGACTCCGCCGGCCTTTGCCACGGCGGTGGAAAGTGCCGCCAAGACTTCCGGCCTCTTGCTCCGCCGCGCGCCCGGCACGATCATCGACGACCACATCCCCCTCCAGCAGGCGGGCCTCCCCTGCCTCCATCTGATCGGCGACTTCGGGAACATGCCCTACTGGCACCGGGAGGGCGACACGATGGAGGTCATCGATGCCGCCGCACTGGAAAAAACTGGGCGCACCACCCTCCGCTTCCTGGCCGGAGTACGGCCGGATTGAAGGCCCGCTCCAAGCTCGGGGAGAAAGCGATTTTCATCCAACTTTTCGGTTGTCAAAAGCGGGGACTGCCCCCTAAATCCCGCCCCACCTTCCACGGGGCTCCAAACAAAGGCTCGGTAGCTCAGTCGGTAGAGCAGCGGATTGAAAATCCGCGTGTCGGCGGTTCGATTCCGTCCCGAGCCACCACCATTCCCGCAAGTCCGGGAGCGCCCCGTTTTCAAGCGAGTCCGAAGACCGCCTTCGGCATGCGGGTGATCCTGCAAGCGAGGTCGTCCTCCCCGGAGGCCACGATGAAGTGATCCCCGCCATCGGCGATGCCGGTGGTGAAAACGATGTCCGCGAGGTAGCGCGCGTCTTCCAGATACGCGGTCAGTTCGGGCCGGGATTCGAGCAGGGGCCGCTCATCATGGATGGCGAGGACCCGGGCCGGATCCCGGGCGTCCAGGAAGGCATGGAAAGTGCGGTAGATGCCCGCCGCCGAACCGGCCTGGACGCCATGGTAGAGCAGCAGCCAGCCCGCATCCGTGAGGACCGGCGGGGTGCCGCCGCCGATCCTGAGGGCGGAGGAGCTGCCGCGGCGCGGCCGGATCAGGGGTGTGTCCGCGGGTTTCCAATGCAGGCCATCGGGTGAGGAAGCTAGGTGGATCGCGGGTCCCGGTTCGAAAGGACTGCCGGGCGGATAGCTGAAATACAGATCGCCCAGGGGCCGGGTCAGGGCGTGGAATTTCCCGCCCGGCTTCCCCTCGAAGAATACCATGTCCTTGTTCTGGTGATCCAGGACGATGCCCTCCAGGCGGTAATTCAGCCCGTCGGCGGATGTGTAGAGCACGGTGGAGTGCCGCTCGGCGCTGACCGAGCAGGCGGTCATGAAATAGCGCCCCCCGATCCTGGAGATCCGCGGGTCTTCCACGCCGTATTCCTGATAGCTCGCGGCGGGGGCGATCGCCTTGTCGTAATGCACGTGCAGCACCTCGCCGCCGGCAGGGTCCAGCTCCACCGGCAGCAACCAGGAGAGCGAGGTCAGCGCCATCACCTCCCAGGCATGACCGAGGATCTTGAACTTGCGGGGATCGGCGGCATCCACGCCGGAAAGATCGTATTCGTCCGTGACGATGCCGCCCCGGCGATCGCGGCGGATGGAGCGGATCTTCCCGCCGCGGACGGGCTCCCGCAATGCCTCGGCGATGCGCACCATCATCAGCAGGTTTCCCCCCGGCAGGCGGGCGAGGCCGGGGTTGAAGGCACCCAGCACGCAGGTCTCCCCTGCCAGCGCAGGCCTGAGCGGCGAGCGACCGAGATCGACATCCGGCGGCGCGAAAACAATCCGGTCATGCTTGAATTCCATGGCTTCGGCCGATGCGAAGACCCGGCACCGCGCCGGATCCTGCAACCGGAATGCTACACCCGCGCCGGCATGCCGGAAAGGCGGTTCCGTCCCCGGCGCCGCGCGGATCGTTTTCTCAGAACGCGCCGCGTCCTTGCTGCAGCAATTCCAAAGGGCGGGCGCGGCCGATTTTCACCGCGGGCCAGATCGCCGCGAGCGCGGTGAGGACCAGCACGGCCGCCCAGCCGCCGAGAACCTCCCGCCACGGGACCACCAGCTCCGAGGGCATGCCGCCGAAAAAGCTGACGTAGCCGGAAATCCCGGCACCGCACCAGCCGGCGAGGATGCCGAATGCGAGACTGAGCGCACCGGCGACGAGGCCGATGAGCAAGCCCTCCGCAATGACCAGCCTCACCAGCATCCCGCGCGTGAAGCCGATGGCACGGAGCACGCCCATCTCCCAGCGGCGGGATTGCACGGAAGCCATCAGGGCATTCAAAACGCCCACGGAAGTGATCAGGAGCACGACGAGGGGCAAACGGCTCAGTACCCAGAGCCATTGGCGTGCGTGGCCGTTCACCAGTGCCCGGATATCGGCAATGGTGCGGATCAGGACATAGGGTTCCTCGTTGCGCGCGGTCTCGATGGCGACCTCGCTGCCAAGCACGCCGCGGTAGAGATCGCGGGCTTCCGCGGCGAGCGCGGCGGCATCCGTGCGGGAGGCGTCGTAATCGAACCACACATGCGAGGCATCCCGGAAGCCGAAATCTCGGGACACGGAATCGTAGGGCGCGAAGACCATGGCCGCGGCCCGGTGCGTGCGGGTGCGGAAGCCGGTGGGCTTGGATTGCCAATGCCAGCCGGGCAGCTTGACCGCTCCGGCGATGACATAGCTCACCGGGCGGCCGGGCCTTTCCGGCGGCACCATCCCGAAAGAATCCCCGACCTCAAGCCGCGCCTCACGCAGGAAGTGGTCGGGCACGATGCATGCGCGGCCGGCCTGCATGCGGGCCACGGCATCCGCCGCATTCCCCTTCACCCATTCGAAGTCGAAAAGCGGGGCATCGCCACCGAAGGCGGATGCGGGATCGATGCCGATGAGGACGACATTGTCCTGCCTCACCACGCTCGCGCGGGAGGCGCTGCGGGTCAGGTCCTCCTTCAGCCGCGGCTGCTCCACGACGATAGGCAGCGATTTCGTGACGCCCTCGAATCCGGCGACCTTCGCCGCCTCTCCGGGCGGGATGCCCCGCGGGCGGAAGGCGATCACGGCATCGGGCGCCCAGGGTCCGGGCATGAAGCCGCTCAACATCGTATGGCCCCAGACATGGATGCCGGTGAACAGTCCGAGGCCGACGGCGAGCGCTCCGGAAGTGGAAACCGTGCGGCCGACATGGCCGGAAAGACGGCTTCCCAGCAAACGGGCGGGGCCGCCCGCGAAACGCGCCAGTAGGGGCCCCGCGAGGCGGTCCACGCCCAGCACCACCGCCGGAGCGAGCAGAATGAACCCGGCCGCCATGGTCCCCACCCCCAGAAACATGAGCGCGATGAAAGGAGCCCCAT
>CBFGVD010000051.1:0-11535 GCA_965651965.1 uncultured Verrucomicrobiaceae bacterium
CCGCTGGGCGGAAAAAGGCGGCTTCCACCCCGCGCCTTCCCCGGAATCGACATGTCGATTCCGCACGAGCCGCTCCGCCCGCGATCCCGGAGCGCGGTCGTGCCCGCACAGTCCATATCCCTCCTTTCAGCTCCCTCCCTCCAGCGCGTGTTCGTTCGTATCCAGCGCCAGTTCCTCTTCCTGCCGTTTCAGGGTCTCCGGCGTGTAAACCCGGCGGCGGAAGTCCTCGAAGAGCGCGTACACGCAGGGCACCAGCAGCATGGTGTTGAAAAGGTTGATCAACCCCCCGAAGGCCAGGCTCACGGCCATGGGGATCAGGAATTTCGCCTGCACGCTCGTCTCGGTGATCATCGGCACCAGGCCGATGAAGCTTGTCACGGAGGTCAGGAAAATCGGCGTGAAGCGCGCCTTCCCCCCGCGCAGCACGGCTTCGTAGGCGCTATGCCCTTCCCGCCGGTAGCGGTTCATGAATTCCACCAGCACGAGGCTTTCGTTGATGACCACGCCCGCCAGGGCGATCACGCCGATGATGCTCATGACGCTGAAATTCATGCCGAACAGCATGTGCCCCAGCACCGCCCCGATCATGCCGAAGGGGATCACGCTCATCACGATGAGCGGCTGCACGTAGCTGCGCAGCGGCAGCGCCAGCACCATGTAGATGCCGAAGAGCGCGAGGACGAAGCCTTTCGAGAGATCCGAGACGCTCTCCCGCTGGTCCTTCTGCTCGCCTTGGAAACCCCACATCACGGAGGGGAATTTCTCGTGCATCCGCGGAAAGACGTCCGCCCGCATCCACTCCACCACCTCGTTCGCGTTGGCGTTCGGATTGGTGCGGTCGATATCCGCGGTCACGTTGATGGAGCGGAAGCGGTTGGCGCGGCGGATCAGCGCGTAGCCGCGGCCTTCCTCGGCTTCCGCCACCT
Organism: uncultured Verrucomicrobiaceae bacterium; assembly: GCA_965651965.1. Lineage (GTDB taxonomy): Bacteria > Verrucomicrobiota > Verrucomicrobiia > Verrucomicrobiales > Akkermansiaceae > Haloferula. Next base: position 927 of record CBFGVD010000051.1, read on the forward strand.
CGCGGAAGGGGATCTCCTCCCCCTCCGGCGTGCGGATGCGCATGTCGGAGAGATTCTGGAGGCTGCGGCGCTCCTCGTAGGGGTAGCGCACATACACGCGCACCTCGTCCCGCCCGCGCTGGAGACGCTGCACTTCCTCCCCGTAGAAGGCCTGCCGCACCTGGCGGGCGATGGTTTCCAGGCGCAGTCCCAACGCTTCCCCGGCGGCGGTGATGCCCAGCTTCACCTCTCGCTTGCCGTCCAGGTTGCTATCGCCGATGTCGATCACGCCCTCCTGGGTGGCGAGTTGTTCCTTCACGAATTCCGCCGCGGCATCCAGTTCCTCCATGTCCGGGCCGGTGAGCTCCAGGTCCACCGCATTGCCGCCCGCGGAAGTCTGGAGCTGGAAGGAAAGCTCCACCGCTCCGGGGATGGGCCCCACGCGCTTGCGCCAGTCCGCGATGATCGAGTCCGCCAGCAGTTCCGGGCGGTTGCGGGAATCCGCGCCCTGGAGTTCGATGGTCACCTCCCCCACGTTCACCCCCCTCGATGCCTGGAGGCTCAGGCCCGGCGTGTAGGGCTGGGAACCGATGCTGGCCAACAGGTGCTTGATGATCGGGCGGCCCTTTTCGTCCTGCACCTCCCGCTGGATCGCCAGGGCGGCCTCCTCGATCTTCCGGACCGCGGCCTCCGTGGTTTCCACCGGCACGCCGTTCGGCAGGGTCAGCTTGGCGCTGATGATCTCCGCCTCCACGCGGGGGAAGAACTCGAATTTGATCAGCCGTCCGCTGGCCAGCAGGCCGAGCACGATGAGAAGCAGCGCGGCGAAACCCGCGACCGTGGCGTGGCGCCAGTGCACCAGCACCTTCAGCAGCGGCCCGTACACGTTTTTCACGAAGAGATCCAGGATGCCGGCGATCTTCTGCTGGAGCCGCAGGAAGCGGTTCGGGTGGTTCGGGTCCACCGGCTTCAGGTGCGCCAGGTGGGAGGGCAGGATCAGGTTCGTCTCGATCAGGGAAACGATCAGCACCGGGATCACGATCCAGGGGATCTGCCGCCAGATATTCCCGCTCACCCCTTGCACGCCGAACATCGGCATGAAAGCGATCATGGTCGTGAAAACGCCGAAGGCCGCCACGCTCATCACTTCCCAGGTGCCGCGCGGCGCGGCCAGATGGGCCGGTTCCCCGCGCTCGATCCGTTCGTTCACCCGCTCGCCGACCACGATCGCGTCGTCCGTCACGATTCCCAGCACCAGGATGAAGGCGAAAAGGGAGATCATGTTCACCGAGATATCCCCGTACGGCAGTGCCATCAGCGCCCCGGCGAAGGCGATGGGAATGCCCAGCGCCACGTGGAAGGCCAGCGCGGGCCGCAGGAAAAGCGCGAGCGCGATATAGACGAGCACGAAGCCCTGGAAGCCGTCGTTCAGAAGCAGGTGGATGCGGCCTTCAAGCAGCACCGATTCGTCGTTCCAGATCTCCAGGTCCACGCCCTTCGGCACGTGCATGGCCTTCTCCGCCACGAACTCCCTAACCAGCCGCGCCACCCGCAGGGTGTCCTCATCCCCGGTGCGGAAGATATTCAGGATGATCGCCGGGTGGCCGTCGTAGCGGGAATACAGGTCCTCCTCCTTGAAACCGTCCACCACCTTCGCGATGTCGGAGAGCTTCACCACCGTGCCGTCCGGCCGGGTGACGACGGTGATCTTCTCGATGTCCGCGGCCTCGTAGCGGCGGTTCTGCGCGCGGATCAGGATTTCCCCCGCCTTCGTGCGGACGGAGCCGCCGGGCAGGTCGATGGAGGTGGAGCGCACGGCTTCCGCCACTTGCTCGAAGTTGAGGCCGTATTCCCGCAACGTGTTTTCGGAGACCTCGATGGAAATCTCGTGGTCGCGGACCCCGGCCAGCTCGATCTGGGTGATCCGGGCTTCCCCCAGCACGGCATCCGCCGCGCCGCGTTTCAGCTTTTCCCAGGCGTTCGCCGGTGCCTTGCCCCCGTAAGCCAGCAGGTCGTCCCGCACGTCCTCCGCAATGGCCCGCAGGGTCCGCTCGTCCGTATCGGCCGTCACCGCCAGGCTCATCACCTGGTTCTTGATCAGCACGTCCGCGATGATCGGCTTCTCGACGCTCTCGGCGAAGTTCTGGATCGCATCGACGCGGCTCTTCACGTCGTTGAGCACCTTGCGGGTATCCTTGCCGGAAGCGACTTCCACGACGACGACGCCCATGCCCTCCGAACTCGTGGAAGTCAGGCGCTCGATGCCGTCCAGATCCTGGATCGCCTCCTCGATGGGCAGGCAGACACCCTTTTCCACCTCCTCCGGTGTGGCGTTCGGATAGGGGGTCTGGACGGTGATGAAATTCGAGGAAATCTCCGGGAAGATCTCCTTCTTCAGGCGGATCCAGGTGAAGAGTCCGCCCACGATCAGGGCGAACATCAGGAAATTCGCGGCGACCTTGTTCCGCGCCCAGAAGAAGATGAGGCCTTTCATTGTCCGGCGGCTGTTTCTTCCACGGGTTCCCCGTCGCGGCTCACGACCTTCACCTCCATGCCCTCGATCACCGCGGTCAGCGCGGTCACGCAGAGTTGCTCGCCGTTCCCGATCCCGTCGGAGACCAGCACGTCATCCTTTTCCGTGCGCGCGATCTCGACCTGCCGGGTGGTGACGGTGTGGCCGTCCCCCACCACCATCACGCGGTCGGACTTGGCAAAGGCGCGGCGCGGCACCCGCACCACGTCCGGAATCACCCGGCCCTCGATCACGGTGTGGACGAATTGCCCGGGCAGCGGGGCATCCGGAGCGGTGCCATCGATGCGTGCGACCACGATGATCGAGCGGTTCGCGCGCTGGATCTCCCCTTCCGTGCGGTCCACCACCGCCTTCCAGGTTCTTCCCTGGCCGCCCGATTCCTTCAGGAGGATCTCCTGCCCGCGGAGATCGAAGAAGGGAGCATCCTGCCGCGGCACGGGCAGGCGCACCTCCAGCACGCCGGTGGCGTAAAATTCCGCCAGCGGGGTGGCCTTCGCCACGCGGGTACCGAGATCCACGATCTTGCTGCGGATCCTGCCGTCGTAGGGAGCGCGCAATTTCGTGCGCTCCAGATCGCGCATGGCTTGATCCACGCCCGCCTGCATCGCCTCCACCCGGGCCCGTGCAGCGGCGAGCTGCGGGATGCGGCGCACCAGTTCGTTCGGCGTCTGGCCGGGACGGGCGATCCGTTCCCAATCGCGCTCCGCCTGCCCGGCCCGGGCCTCTTCCTGGGCGAGCTGGAGCTTCGCCTCCGCCAGCGAGGCTTCCGCCTGTGCCAGCGCGGTCTTGTAATCGGAAGGATCGATTTCCAGCAGCACGTCCCCTTCCTTGAAATTCGCGCCGACCTCGTAGTCCGGCGAGACGGCGATGACCGTGCCCTCCACTTCCGCGGCGGCCCGCGTCACCGTGACCGGTTCCACGGTGCCCTGGGCGGGGATTTCCACTTTCAGGTCCTGTTTCCGCGCCGTGACCGTCTCCACCTCCGGCACCGGCTTGGGCGGATTGGAAGGAACCGGGGTTTTCTTGAGACTCGCCAGCAGGCCGAACATGGCGAAACCGCCGAGCAGGATGGCCACGGCTATGAAAATGCGCACGATGCGTTTCATCGGGGAAAAATTCGGCTTTCCGTGATCGAGCATCCGGCGACAGGGCCCGGAATGGTTGGAATGAAAGGGATTTCCCGATCGATGCCCTTCATCCTGCCCATCCCATCCATCCCGGTTCTTGGCCGGGAAAGCGGAGATAGACAGGATGGACGCGGATGGAAGCACCGCGGAATACCCGGAGGCTTTCTCCGGGTGTTCCGTGGTCGGGAATGATCGGCGTTCATCCTTTTCATCTGCGGTTGAAATCCGGATCGCCGGGAATCAGGGGCCGTGCAGGACGACATCGCCGCCCAGCGCGAGGTGGAGGTTGATCCGGTTGTCCAGCAACAGCCGCCGCACGGAAACGAGCGCGGCGGAAGCCTGGATCTCCTGGTTCTGGGAAGCGAGATAGGTCAGCACGCCGCCGGTACCGTTGCGGAATTCCTCGTTCGAGCGCTGTGCCGCATCCTTGGCCAGCCGCACGGACTCCCGCAGTTCCTTCTCCTGCCGGCGCAGGTAGATCTCCGCCACGAGCGCTTGCTCCACCTCGCCGAAAGCATCCAGTGTCACGCGCTGGAGATTCGCCACGGCCTCCCGCTCCGCGGCGTCCGCCTGCTCGATCCCGCCTTGCAGGCGGCCGCCTTGGAAGATCGGCTGCGCGAGGCTTCCGCCGAGCGACCACACGCCCGCCGAACTGCTCAGGACTTTTTCAAGCTGGTCCGTGGTCGTGCCGAGGCTGCCGGTCAGGCTGATGCTCGGATAGAGGGCCTTCACCGCCTGATCCCGGCGGCGGCCCGCGGCGGCGAGACGGCGCTCCGCCTCCAGCAGGTCCGGGCGGCGCAGCAGAAGTTCGGAGGGGAGGCCGGCCGGCGGTGGCGGCGGCAGGTCCGGCAAACGGGCCGCTGCGGTCGCTTTGCCGGACGGGTAGCGGCCGAGCAGAAGCTCCAGTTGCCGGATCGCGCGCTCGCGCTCGCCCTTCCGGCGCTCCAGATCGGACTTCGAATTCGCCAGTTCGGTCTCGCTCAGGCGCACCTGTGCCGCGGAGCCCCCGTCATCCGCGATGGCGCGTTCGAAACGCTCCAGGACGAGCGTGGTGGATTCCGTGCGGGATTTCACCGCCCGCTCCGCCAGGGCGACCTGCTCGTTCGCCTCCGCCACGGCCAGCCAGGCCTTTGCGACCTGCGCGGCGAGCGAACTGCGAAGCGCGCGGTCCGCCTGGGCCTGCGCCTGGGCATCGGCGATCGCGGCTTCCGTGCCCGCCTTCGCCTTCCCCCAGAGATCGACTTCCCACGCGGCCTGCAGGGACACGCCGAAGCTGTTCGACGTCGTTCCGCCGCTGATGCCGGGGATGCCTACGAAATTCTGTTTCTGCCGGGTGCCTTGGAAGCCCGCGCCGAGGGTAGGCAGGCGCTCCGCTCCCGCCACCTTCGCCAGTGCCGCGGCCTGATCGACACGTGCCGCGGAGGCCAGCAAGACCGGATTCGCCCGCTGCGTTTCATCGACGAGCGAAACCAGCGGCGCTCCGCCGATTTTCTTCACCCAACGGTGATCCACTCCGGCCCGCGCCTCCCGCGTGGCGGACCAGCTTCCCGGAATATCCCCGGCTTCCCCGCCGCGATAGGACGGTGATTTCAGCGCGCAGGCACCGAGCAGTGCCGCCACCGCGATGGCGCTCGCACGGGAGGGATGCATCCGGATGGCGACTAGAAGGGAAATTCGACCTGGGGCCCCTTGGGCTTGGAGTCGTCCGCGGATTCCTCGATGCCATGGCGCATGCCCGCCGCCGCGAAGCGGATGAACCGGGAAAGCGTCTGCTCCACGGTAGGATTCCCCGCTTCGCCGCCAGACAAGCGCTGCACGATATCGGAGTGCGCCATCGTGTGGATCATCGCGCCGGACATCAGGTGCATGCGCCACCAGATTTCATCCGCCGCCAGCCCCGGCAGGGACTTGGAGAGCGCGCGCTGGAAGCGGCCGGCCATGCTCACGAAGAGGGACTCCACCACCGGCGGCAACTCGCAGCCCTGCTGGCCGAACATCCGGCCCATGAGCTTGAAGAAAAGCTTCTCGGAAAGCTCCGAGCGCCGCACCTGCGTGGCAAAGGGGCGGATGAAGGCGTCCAGGATCTCTTCCACGGCAAGCGGCTTGCCCGCGGCGCGACGCTCCAGGGCGTCCAGCCGCGCGAGCCGTTCCTCGTTCACCGGGTTGATGTAGCGGGCCATCACCACGGCCACCAGGCCCTCCCGGCTGCCGAAGTGGTAGTTCACCGCCGCTACGTTTGCCGCCGCCCGGGTGGTGATGTCGCGGACCGATACCCGGTCGAAACCCTCGTCCGCAAACAAGGCCTCCGCCGCATCGATCAACCGCTGTTTCGTCGCCACCTTCGGATCGCCTGCTACCGCACTCATGAGCGCAACCTTCCCTCAAGCGCCACGCGTGTCAAACGAACGATTCAATGGGTCGCGGAAAAACCACGAAACAGACTTTATTCCAATAGATTACGAGCTTGTGAAATTTTTCACAAGCTCGCGTTGATTTCCCCCGGCGATCTGCGAGGATAAGGCCATGGCAAACACGCAGGAAGCGGCAAGCCGGGTTCTCATCATCGGAGGAGGCTTCGCCGGCCTCGAATGCGCGCGCACCCTGGCGGGAGATTCCCGCTTCGCCGTGACCTTGGTGGACCGCACGAACCACCACCTCTTCCAGCCCTTGCTCTATCAGGTGGCCACGGCGTCCCTGGCCGCGCCGGACATCGCGCGCTCGATCCGCCAGATCCTGGAAAACGCGCCGAACGTGACCGTGCTGATGGACGAGATCACGGCCATGGACCCGGCGGCGAAGACCGCGCGGGGCAGCTCCGGCACCCTCTACGAGTACGACTACCTGCTGCTGGCGGCAGGGGCCAGGACCTCCTATTTCGGCAGGGCGGAATGGGCGGAGCACACCCTGGGCCTGAAATCGCTGGCGGACGCGCAAGCGGTGCGCCGCACCGTGCTCTCCAACCTGGAACGGGCCGAACTGAGCACCGACGAAGCCGAGCGCAAGCGCCTGATGACCGTGGCCATCGTCGGCGGCGGGCCCACCGGCGTGGAGCTTTCGGGTGCCTTCGCCGATCTGGTCCACCGCTCGTTGCGGACGAATTTCCGCCGGATCGACACTTCGAAACTGCGGGTGATCCTGATCGAAGGCTCGACCCGCGTGCTGGAAGCCTTCGACGAGGACCAGAGCGAATACGCGCGCCAGCGCCTGAAGGGGCTGGGCGTGGAAGTCTGGACCGGCATGCGCGTGGACGACGTGCGCAAAGGCAGCCTCCATTTCACCGACGGCACGGTGCTGGAAACCGAGGCCATCATCTGGGCGGCGGGCGTGGAGGCCCAGCCGCTCACCGCCATGCTGGACGTGCCGATGGCGGACCGCGGCGGCCGCGTGACTCCCCTGCCCGATCTCTCCCTGCCCGGCCTGCCGGATGTCTTCGTGGCCGGGGACATGACGCGGATGAAAGACGCGGACGACAAACCGGTGCCCGGCCTGGCCCCCGCGGCCACCCAGATGGGCCGCCATGTGGCGAAACTGCTGAAAGAGGAAAAGCGCCTGGAAAAGGGCCGCTTCGCCGCCCGGAAGCACGAGCTCCGGCCGCGCTTCCGCTATCTGGACAAGGGCTTCATGGCCATCATCGGGAAGAACCACGCGGTGGTGAAGGCCGGAAAATTCAAGATGCAGGGCCTGCTGGCCTGGTTCGCGTGGCTTTTCATCCACATCGCCTTCCTGATCGGCTTCCGCAACCGCCTCTCCGTGCTGCTCGGCTGGGCCTTCGCCTACCTCCGGGACAACCCGGAGGCGCGGATCATCGTGAACCCGCCGGGGGCGAAGGTGGAGACGTGAACCGGGCCCGGCACCCCCTTCCCGCTTGAAATGGAATGAAACGGGGCCTTCCTTCCTCTCACGCGAAGCAAATTGTCCGCCTTACGGCGTTCCATCCCTAGAAACCGATGTCTTCCAACCGCAATCTCGTCCTCGCCGGGGCGGTCCTCGCGACCGCCACAGGAGCTTTCATCGCCGGGCGCATGAGCGCGCCGGGCGGCACCGCCGCGGATTCCGCCTCCGCGGCGGGCCAGCCCTCCGGGAAATCCGCCCTGCGCACGGGGGCGGAACTTTCGGGCAACGCGGCCGGGACCGGCCGCCGGGGAGGCGGCGGCACCCGCGGGGATGCGGAAGCCGGCACCGCCCGCGGCGAAGAAGCGCTCGCCCGGATGGAGGCGATGATGCGCATCACCGATCCCATGGAGCGGAACAAGGCGTGGATGGATTTCATCAATGCCATCGACCCCGCGGAATTCGAGTCCGTGGTCGCCGCCTTCCGGGGCATGGGCATCACGAATTCCCGCATGACGGAATATTCCATGCTCCTTAGCGCCTGGGCGAAAAAAGACCCGCTGCAGGCCCTGGCCTACGCGGAAGCGAACACGGGCAACCGCTTCGCGCGGAATTCCATCCTCACCACCTGGGCCGCCTACGATCCGGACGGAGCCATCCGCTGGGCGCAGGAGCACCACGATCCCGATGACGACGAGGGCAACCCGTGGATGATCGGCGTGATCCAGGGCATCGCCGCGCACGATCCCGAGCGCGCCACCCAGCTCCTGAAAGGGATGAACTATTCCGACGAACGGGGCGAGGCGCTCAACGCGATGCTGCCGAACATCCTGGCGCAGGGCAACGAGGCCGCCCGGGCATGGGCGGAAGCGATCGAGGACGAGCAGCTCAAGCAAGGCGCGATCGGCCAGATCGCCGAGGCCCTGGCCGCGAAGGACCCCGCCGGCACGGCCGAGTGGCTGGCGCAAAACCCCGGCCAAGCGGCCCAACGCCGGATGGACGACGTGATTTCCGCCTGGATGGAGAAAGATCCGGCCGCCGCCACCGCCTATTACAAGAACCTGCCCGCCGGCGAGGTGCGCACCAACGCCCTGCGGGGCGTGGCCACGAGCATGGCAATGCAGGACCCCCGCGCCGCCGCGGATTTCCTGGACGAGCACGCCTCCGACGCGAACGACAACGTTTACCGCCAGTTTGCCTGGGTTTCCTTCGGCGAAGCCCCGGATCTGGCCGTCAGCTACATCGGCAAAATCGGCAACGCCCGCGAGCAGGAGCGGATGTACGACCGCATGTTCCGCGGCTGGCTGCGCCGCGATCCCGGCGCGGCGACGGACTGGGCGAACTCCGCCACGCTGCCGCAAAACGTGCAGGAGCGCGTGCAGCGCCGGATCCAGCAAATGCAGCAACAGCAGCAGTAAGGAAAGCCTTTCACGGACACGACCGCCCGGCAGATCCTCGCGGTCTCACGGATGGACCCGGCGGGCCCGCCTCGACAGGAGGCCAGCAAGCCCGCATGCGGCCAACAAAACCGCGGAGGGCTCCGGCACCAGCCCGGCGACAATGGCCTTGTCCGCCTCCGTTTCCCAGGCGATGCCGAAGACTTCGAGGCCCAAAGCGCCGCCATTGGCCTCTAGCCATCCGTAGTGCCAGCCGTCCTCCGTCCATATGCGAAAAGCCAGATATCCAACCACGTCTTCGCCTCCCCCGTAGAAAGTTCCGCTCTGTCCATTGTCCCAGACCGCAGACAGCATGGTGTAGGTCCCGTTGCGGAAATCAGCTCCCCCCCACTGGACTCCGGTTTGAGGGGTGTAAAGCAAAGGTGAATCCACCCCGATGATCGAACCGACAGGCATCCCAACTGCTCGTGCGGCCGGGTCGGTGTAAGGCGGCGGGTATGGTGCGCCGAGTATCTGGACCGATCCATAGGGAGCCGCATACACCCCGCTGGCTGTCGTGCCGGAGTCCGTACGATCAAGGGTTGAATAGAGCCCGAAATCGACCGTGCCATCGCCGTCCACATCAAACTCCAAGCTCTTGCGGGCTCCGGCGGTTTCCGCCAGGAACCAATCTCCCACCCGCACTTTGTCGTAGGGCACGGTCCCGTCCGGGTTCTTCCTAATGGAAATCTGCGTGTAAACCACGGCCGCGGATGCGTGGCAGCTTATGAAGCACATCCACGCCACACAGAATAATGCGGCAGGCCGGAACCACGCCGACAACTCATCTCGATATCGGGCTCTCATGCCCGGCGAAATCGTCTCGAAAGGAGAGCCGCAGCCCCGCACGCGGTAAAGAGAATCGCGGAAGGCTCCGGCACCAGCCCGGCAACAATGGCCTTGTCCGCCTCCGTCTCCCAGGCGATGCCGTAGAGGGTCAGGCCCAAGGCCCCACCCCCGGCCTCCAGCCAGCCATAGTGCCAGCCGTCGTCTTTCAAGATGCGGAAAGCCAGAAATCTGCTTTCTTCTCCCGGACCGGCGTAGAAGGTCCCGGATTGGCCGGTTGAAAAAACGGCGCTCAAAAGATTGAAGCGACCCGTGAGATATCCGGTTCCGCCCCATTCGACTCCCGATCCGGGACCAAACAACTCGGGAGTATCGGCACCGATGATGGAACCCGGTGACAAACCGACCCCAAGCGCATCTTCGTTCGCCCAAGGAGGAGGATAAGGAGATCCCAGAATCTCAACCGCAGCGTACGGCGCGGCATAAACCCCGCTCGCCGTGGTTCCCGTGTCCGTCCGGTCGATCGTCGAATAGAATCCGAAATCGGTCGAACCGTCGCCATCCACATCGAACTCGTAGCTCTTGTGAGCACCGGCAGTTTCCGCCAGGAGCCAATCCCCCACCCGCACCTGGTCGAAAGGAACGGTGCCGTCCGGGTTCTTTTGGATGGATATTTGCGTGTACACCACGGTCGCGGACGCGTGACCGTGACACCAAACAATGAATGCCAGAAAATGGAGGATGAGGAGTCTCGTCACAACATGAGATAATCCGCCCCGGAGAGCCCGGGAGTTTCAAGGAATGGCCTCCGGATCTGTCATGCAAAGACCCGGGAGGACGTCCTCCCGGGCCGGATTCGCGTCAATTTGCGCCTTCTCCCGGTCACCAGAAGCCGGGAGCGACGGTCTTCACGCGGA
>CBFGVD010000052.1:0-11516 GCA_965651965.1 uncultured Verrucomicrobiaceae bacterium
TCTTCGGCCTTTTCGCCGGCGTGTATCACTGGTATCCGAAGATCACCGGCCGCTACATGAGCGGCTTCCTCTCGCACCTGCATTTCTGGCCCAGCCTGGTGTGCATGAACCTGATCTTCTTCCCCATGCTCATGCAGGGCATGGCGGGTTTCCACCGCCGCTGGTACAATGGCGGGGACGCCTACTTCGCGGGAGAGGGCAGCGCGAACATCTTCGGGCAGACCGTGGCAGAGCATATCGATCTGAACATCCTCATGTCCTGGGGTGCCTGGCTGATGGCCGCGGCGCAGATCCCCTTCGTGATCAACCTCTTCACCGCCTGGAAGCTCGGCCGGAAGGTCGAGAACGACAACCCCTACCACGCCACCACGCTGGAATGGGCCACCCCGACCCCTCCGGGCCACGGCAATTTCCTCACCGAGCCTTCCGTCTACCGCGGCCCGTATGAATACAGCCGCCCGGATTGCGACGACGATTACCTCCCGCAGTGGGTCGAGCCGAAGCGCGACTCCGAAACCCCGGCCGAGAAGCCGGCAACCCCCGCCGCCCACTGACCGGCATCCTGCCGCAGACGGACTCCTGAATTTTTCCCCATGGAAATTCCTTACATCGTCACCCCGCGCAAGGACACCGGCCTCTTCAACTCGAAGATCGCCATCTGGCTCTTCCTCGCGTCGGAAGTCATGCTCTTCGGCGGCTTCTTCTCCGCCTACATCTTCCTGCGTCTGGGCGCGGATTTCCCGTGGCCGGAGCGCACGCTGCCGGTGCTCCCCGGCCTGATCAATACCTTCGTGCTCATCGCCTCCTCCGTGACGGTGGTGTTCGCCTGGGCTTCGCTCAAAATGCGCCGCTGGGGCCATTTCCAGATCTACATGGCCTTCACGGTCCTTTGCTCCATGGTCTTCATGGTCCTGAAGGGCATCGAATACAACGTGAAGTTCCACCACCAGGCCGTGCGCCTGAAGGACTACACGGTGGTGGAAGGCCACCTCGGCTACCAGATGAAGGACGGCGTCCACCTCGGGCACGGCCAGGAGCCGGAGGACGAGCACTTCGAGCGCGACCACAAGGGCGGCAAGATCGAGGAAAACGTCATCAACTACGAGACCTCGGAAATCGCCTTCAATACCGTCCGCTACCACAAGCCCTGGGTGGAGGCGATCATGGCCCGCGCGACCGAGAGAGGTGCCACCCTGAAGCTCGCGTCCCGCTTGGAATTGGAGACGGCTCCGGGCAAGCCGGTCGTCTTCGATGAAGGCGCGGCGCTCGACCTCAAGCTGCTGGAATCGATCAAGGCCGCCCACCTCGCGGCGCGCGCGCACAATGCGGCCCAACGCACGGACAACCTGCGCGATCAATGGGCGAAAGCCAAGGCCGCGAATCCCGGCAAGAACGACCGCGAGCTCGCTCCCGGCATCTCGGTGGATACCTCCGCCCTTACCCTGATGCCGGAACAACCGGCGATCTCCTTCAAGGTGGAGCCCGCCACGGTCTTCCGCTTCAAGCCCCGCGACATCAAGGAGGACGCGGGCACGCTCCGGGACGGCACCGCCCTGACCGGCAAGATGATCGAAAGCCCGATGATGTTCCACTATGTGGACGCGATCGACTTCCGCCACACGGCGATGAAGGCCGAGGAAAAGAACATCGACCCGATGGTGGCGATCGAGAATTCCTGGCTGCTCAAGGAGAATCCCGTGCTCCGCGAGGCCTGGGAATGGCACAAGGGCGAGATCGCCAAGCTGGAGAAGCGCCTCATCGAGGACTACGGAGTGGACAAGAAAACCGGCAAGCCCAAGCGCGTGCCGACGGATACCGAGCGCTATCGCATCGGCTGGCATGACTTCGTGGCCAAGGCGGACGGCACCGGCCGCGGCAAGCACTCCATCACCCTCAAGGAGGAGTTCATGGGGCCGGATTACCATGCCCGCGAGGCCAAGCACACCTTCCCGGCCCACATTTCCATCCCTCGCGAGCAGGTCCAGTTCGCCTCGAAATTCGCCCCGGCCTGGAATACTTACTACGCGATTTACTTCACGATGACCGGCCTGCACGGCCTCCACGTCATCGGCGGGGCCATTGTCCTGGCTTACTATCTCTTCTGCGGCAAGAAGATGTATCTCAGCAACCCCGAGTGGCTGGCGAACCGCGTCGAAGTGGGCGGTCTCTTCTGGCACTTCGTGGACCTCGTCTGGATCTTCCTGTTCCCGATTCTGTACCTGATGTAAGTTGAAAGCCCCGATTTTCCCTCAATTTCCCGACCATGGCTGATTCCCCGGAAGCAATCAAGAAGGCCACGAGGCTCTACCTCTTCATCGGAGGGCTGCTCTTCGTCGGCACCGTGATCACCGTGATGGTGGCTACCCAGGAGTGGCTCGATTTCGGTGGCCACGGTTTCGATGCCGCGGACCTCGTGATCGGCCTCGCCATCGCCTCCGTGAAGGCCTCCCTGGTGGCGCTGATCTTCATGCACCTCAATCACGAGAAGCGCCTGATCTACTGGCTCTTCGGCTTCGGGATCTTCGGTGCCATCGCCCTGGTCGGCCTGATCGCGCTCGCGAAGGCCGACCCGATCCACTACAACGGCTTCGAAACCGGCGTGCCCGGCAGCGGCGAGGTCAAACGCTGGTAAGCGGCTTGCTTCCCGGATTTCCCGGTGTTTCCTGTCCCGAATCCAATCGCCTGAAACCATGTCACTCCGCGCTTTCCACATCGTCTTCGTGACCGTGAGCACGCTGCTTTTCGTGTTCTTGGCGGTCTGGGCCTTCGCCTTCGCCGCGAATCCTGCGGGCATCGTCACCGCGCTCGGCATCGTGAGCGCCGCCGGGGCGCTGGGAATGCCGGTTTACGGGGTCTATTTCTACCGCAAGGTCCGCAATATCGTCATCTGACGGCCATGATCCCTGCCATTCTCGCCTGCGCCACCTGCGCCGCCAATTTCCAGGACGAAACGACCAATGCCGCCGGGTGGTCGATCTTCGTCATGCTGCTGGTCATCCTCCCGGTGCTGGCCGGGGTGCTCTTTTTCATGGTGCGCCTCGCCCGCCGCAGCGAGCAGGCCCTTGATCCGGAATTCCGCGATGGCCCGCCGCCCGCCGCCTCCACCCGCTGACGCCTCTCCTTTTCCATGAGTCCTTCGAAATTACTCGGCATCCCCGAAAACTTCTCCGCCCACGGCGGTCGCGTCGATCACCTGATCGACGTGGTGCACTGGTTCATGATCGCGCTCTTCGTGGGCTGGTCCTTGTTCTTCCTCTACTGCCTGATCCGTTTCCGCGCCTCCGTCCACCCGAAGGCTTCCTACCATGGCGTGCGGAATCACATTTCCAGCCACCTGGAAATCGCGGTCGTCATCATCGAGGCGGTGCTCCTCCTCGGCTTTGCCTTCCCGCTCTGGAAGGAGCGCACGGATACCTGGGAGCAGGTGCAGAAGCTCGACCCCGTGCGCGTGCGCGTGATCGGCTGGCAGTTCGGCTGGACTTACCACTACCCCGGCAAGGACGGCAAATTCGGTCGCATCGATCCCCTCAAGATCACCAGCAACAGCGACCCGGGCATCGATTTCGACGATCCGAACGCGCAGGACGACTTCATCACGCCGATGCTCAAGGTCGCGAAAGGCCGCCCCGCGATCCTGAACATCACTTCCAACGACGTGATCCACAACTACGCCATCGTGCCGATGCGGATCCAGCAGGATGCCATTCCGGGCAAGGAGATCCCGATGTGGTTCACGGCGAACAAAACGCTCGAAACTTCCGTGGTCTGCGGCCAGCTCTGCGGCGAGGGCCACGGCAACATGCTCGGCCAGATGGGGGTGATCGAGGACAAGGCTTTCCGCACCTGGGCGGAGACCGAATCCGACAACGCGCTGAAATCCCGCGCCCCGAAGGCCGCGACCGCGAGCCGCTGAATCGCGGCACGATTTACGGCGGAGGAGCTTTCCGGCTCTTCCGCCTTTTTTGTTACCGTTTCCCGGCGGGCAATTTGCACGGAATATCGGTTTCGTGAGAATGTCACAATCGCTTTGACGTTAGAGGGTGGCACTGTTATTTGCGGTCCGCCCCCCGTTGTACATCCTGCCGTTACCCGGCACCTTTCTCCCCACATGGAATGAAAACGTTTTTCAGCATCTGCCTGCTTCTCCTTGCCGGGATGTTTCCCGTATCCGCGGCGACCGATATCTTCATCCGGGCCAAGAATCCCCAGCACCAGATGCTGGATTACGATGGGGATAGCTTGAATGTGGACTTCCCAGGAAGAGATGGGTGGTTCCAGTTGCAGTCGGTGAGTTTCGGGATCGAGAACACCGTGCTTATCGGTTCAGGCACGGGCGGCGCGGGCGCGGGTAAAGCGCGGGCGCTTCCTCTTACGGCGATCAAATTCCCCAATGGTGCCAGCGCCGCTTTGTTCAATGCCTGCGCGGCGGGGATGCACTGGGAGGAGTTCGAGATCGTCTTTGCCCGTCCCGGCGAGAGGGGTAGCGAGGTGACGATGCGCGCCGAATTCAAGCTCGTCATGGTCACGGCCGTCGGGGTCTCCGGAAACGAGGGGGACGACCGGTCGACCGAGACCCTGGGTCTCCAGTACGGCGCGCACCGCATCACCTTTTTCACCGCCGATCCCAAGGGGGGCATCGTCCAGGCCGGGCAAAGCGTCTGGAGCTTTATCCTCAACAACAACCAATACAGCGTCGAATGAGGCTTCTCCGCAGCGTTGCGGCGCTGGGCGCGGCCTGCTTGCTGCCGGCGATGCCGGCCGGGGCTTTCGACGCTTTTCTTGAAGTCACGGATGCGGGCGAAACCGTGCCGACGGACGCCGTTCACTCCTGGGTGGAGGTCCTCGGCTTCACCCATGGCGGCGATTCGCCGCCCCTGGTCTTCGGCGAGCCAACCCGCTACGAGCCCCGCACCTGCACTCTCCAGATCGGGCAGGACCGGGTTCTCGCGAACCTGATGGACTCCTTGACGCAAGGCCGCCCGCGGGATCTCGCGATCCAGGTCGCCCGGTTGTCCGACAGGGAAACCGTCGTTCTCCACGAAATCCGGTTCAAGGATTGCTATCTGAGCAAGATCGCAGCCCGCCACGATGCGGGAGGCGACCAGGCGATTTTCGATGTCGGGTTCTCCTACTCGGAGATCCTTTGGACGGTCACGATTCCGGACCCGAAGGGCCGGTATGTGGCGATCGGTTCCGGATACGATGCCTTGGAAGCGAGATGGATCGACCGCGGTTCCATCGATGTCCCGCTTCCGGGAGCCTACGCCGGCGGAGCCGGAGAGCCGGAGCCCGATGGCGATCTGGACGACGACGGACTCCCGGACACCTGGGAAACGGCCAACGGGCTCAACCCGAACAGTGCCGCCGACGCCACGGCGGATCTCGATCAGGACGGCTTCACGAACCGTGACGAGTACATTGCGGGGACGGATCCCCGCTCCGGGACCTCCTTCTTCCGAGCCACGGTCGGCGGAGTCGGGAGCGCCGGCCCGGATAGCATCACGCTGAGCTGGAATAGCGTGCCGGGAAAAAGCTACACCATACTCGCGACCTCAGATCTCTCCCTGCCCTTCGAGCCGCTTGCCACCGTTCCTGCCGGGAGCGGCAGCGAGACGAGCTACACCGCCAGCACCGCGGCGGGCCGCTTCTTCAAGATCCGCGTGGCGGAGTGAAGCCGCCCCCTATAGGGGATCTGCCCTTCCCCTCGAAATCCACCGCAGGAGCATCTCCGCCGGGCCCCGGGGGTGCTTTTTCAGCCATATCAGGGTCAGCGGGATTTGGAGCGACCAGATCAGCAGGACGAAGAGAAGCTGGCCGGGCCGGCCTATGCTGCCGACGAGGCCGAGCCCCTGTCCGTGGAAGATGAAAGCGGCCAGCAGCGACTGAAGAAGGTAGTTGCTCAGGGCCGTGCGCCCGACCGCTTCCAGGATCGAGCGGGAAAGGGGAAACCCGCCGCGGTGAACCCACAGCCGGATCGCGGCCAGGTAGCCGAGCGATGTGACGGTCCCGCCCGCCAGCGTGAAGATCCCGGCCAGGGACCATTCCTTTATCAGGCCGAAGCCGGTGATCCACCAGTAGCAGAGTCCCCCGGCGGTCAGGACCCATCCGGCCACGCAGCAGGGCAGGGCCAGCGAGCGAAGCCGCCCGGGTGAGCAGTGGCCGCCGAGCACGCCCGTTTTCAGAAAGACCATCCCCAGCAGCATCATGCCCAGGGTGTGACAGGCGCCCATCAGCCCCGCGGTCTGCATCTGTAGTGCCAGGATCGCACGGAGGGCAAACTGTCCGGTCCAGGACCCCCGGCGGATCGCCAGTTCGGCCTCCTCGGTTTGCCGGAAGTCCCCGCGGTCGTAGGGGAAGACGGTGTCGTCCATGACGCCCGGCAGATAGATGGCCAGGGCTGCGAGTTGCAGGATGATCGAGAGGACGAGCAAGGTGCGGGCGCGCAACCGGTGGAGGGGATAGGCCAGCGCGGCACAGACGGCGTATTGGAAAAGGATATCCCCGTGCCACAGCAAGTACGCGTGCAAGAGCCCGATCCCCGCGAGGCCGGCCGCCCGCCTGTAATGTTGCGGCGCGGGACGTACGCCGCGGGCCCGGGCGGAATCCGCCATCAGCACGATCCCGGCGCCGAAGAGCAGGGCGAGCAGCGTATAGAATTTGTGGCTCCAGAAAAGCTCTCCGGCGAACCACGTGAGGCGATCCGGCAGCGACTCGAAATGATCGTAGAGGGAAGGGTAGAAATAAGCCCCGTCCGCCATCGCGAAGCTCCGGATATTCATGAGCAGGATACCCAGGATCGCGATGCCGCGGATCACATCCAGTTCCGGGATTCTCGCCTGTAGGGACCGGGGGAGGGGTGGAGGGACGGACACGCGGGTATCAGCTTATCCACCCGGCTGTGGCCTGCAAGCCGGGCCGGTCGAATCCGCAACCCGAATTGGAATGGCATTTTGTTTTCGCCGCGCCGGGAAAGTGATAGGCATGCAATGCGATGAACGATCCGAACCTGCCTCCGCCGTCTCCCGTTCCGCTGCCCGTGCCGGGGCATCCCGCCGCGCCCGCGCCGCTTTCCCGCGAGGATTGCCTGTGGGGGATGCTCGGCCACCTCTCCGCGCTCGCCGGGATTCCTTTCCCCATCGTCGGGAATATCGTCGGTCCCCTGATCGTCTGGCAGCTCAAGAAAGACACCATGCCCTTCGCCGCGGAGGAGGCGAAGGAAGCACTGAATTTCAATATCTCGTGGTCGATCTGGTCGCTGCTTCTCGGCGTGGTGCCTTTGATCCTGATTATCACGATCGTCGGCATCCTGCTGGTGCCCCTCGTCGTGATCGCGGCTTTTGCAGTCGCGGTGATCTGGGTCGTTTTCATGGTCGTCGGCGGTCTCCGGGCAAATGAAGGCCGGCCCTACCGCTATCCGCTCACCGTGCGTTTCATCAAATGATGCCGCATTGCCAAGCCGGGGGCGGCGGGTGAAAGCTCGCCCTATGCACGGGCGCGTCTGCCATATTGTCACGGGCCCCGCCGGCGCGGGGAAGAGCGTGTATGCCCGCAAGCTCGCGGAGGAAACCGGGGCCTGCCTGATCGATAGCGACATTGCGACGGAGCGCCTGGTCCGCGCCGGGATGCAACTGGCGGGTCTCGATCCCGACGACCGGGATTCGCCGGAGTACAAGCACGCCTACCGGGATGCCGTCTATGAGGCGATGTTCGACCTCGCCGCTGCCAATCTGCCGCATCTGCCGCATCTGCCGGTGGTGCTGGCGGGGCCCTTCACCCGGGAGGGCGCGGAAGCGGATTGGCCGGAGCGCCTGGAGCGGCGCCTGGGAGTCCGGCCGCAGCTCCATTTCGTATGGTGCCCGCTGGAACTGCGCCGGGAAAGGATGATCGCCCGCGGAGAAGAGCGGGACCGGCCGAAGCTCCGCGATTGGGCCGCCTACGCGGCTTCCTGCCGCGAGGAACGGCCGGTATGGGAGCACCGCTTCGCGGACACGGGTGTTCAGCCCGCGAGCTCGCGATAAACCGCCAGCGTGCCGTCCAGCATCGCTTGCAAGGTGAAAGGATGCTCCCCGGGAACCGGCGGCGGATCATCCAGCAAGCGGCGGATTACCCGGACCGCTGCGGCCGTGTCTCGCGGCGGTATGCGCCCGGCGGGGTAGAGCACCGCGAGCTGCTCTCCCACGCCCCCGTGATCGTATCCCGCCGCCGGGATGCCCATGCCGAGCGCCTCCAGAGTGGTACGGCCGAAGGACTCCGGCTGCGTGGTCAGGGAAAGAACCACCGAGGAGATCGAGAGGATTTCCCGCAGATCGGAGCGCCCGCCGGTGAAAGTCACGCGATCCCCCAGCCCTTCCCGCAGGAACAAGGCCTTGATTTCATCGAGATAAGCTGCCTTCCGCGGGTGGGTTCCGCCGGCGATCACGCCGTGGAGGCTTTCGTCCCCGGCCAGTTCTTTCAGGATGCGGGCGAAGTCCTCGTGCCCCTTCAACCGCGTGATGCGCCCCGGCAGGGTGAGCAGGTGCTTTCCCGCGGTGGCGGGAAATTCGCGGTGGAATCCCGCCACCCAGTCCGGCGCGGGCCGGTAGCCCGCGGGATACTCCGCGGGATCGATGCCGCGGTGGACCACCCGCAATTTCTCCGCCGGGACGCGCGGGTAATGCCCCAGCACGTGGTCCCGGATGCTTTCGGAAACGCAGATCACCCGTTCCCCGCAGGTCATGATCTCGGAATAGCGGTTTACCGAATTGAAACCGTGCACGGTCGTCACCAGGCGCGGGCGTGTCGCCGGGTCCATCCCCCGCCAGGCCAGCCAGGCCAGCCAGGCAGGCACCCGCGAGCGGAGGTGGAGGATGTCCGCCTGTTCCTCCGCGAAGAGACGGCGCAGCCGCGGCACCAGCAGGAGCGAGGAAAGGCGCTTCCGCCCCACCGGCAGGCTCAGGTGGCGGGTACCGCAGGCTTCCAGCTCCTTCACCAGCCTGCCGCCGCCGGAGACGACCACGGACTCGTGGCCGAGCGCGCCCAAGTGCCGTGCAAGCTCCAGCGTGCCGCGCTCGACACCGCCGGACTCCATCTCGGGGATCATCTGGATCACCTTCATGCGGGGAAAAGCCTTTCGAGCACGATGGCCGCGCAGCGGTCCGCCTCCCGCAGCACGCGCGGCGGTTCCGCGAGCCCCGCGGCGGGCGTCCAGCGCGCGTAGGGAGTGACAAAGCCCGCCTCCGCGAGTCGGGCGAGGCCCCTGGCGACCCGGCCCGCCTTTTTCACCGCGGGCACGGGGAGCAGGCCCACGCGGGCCCCGCTGCTCAGGGCCTCGTAGATCATCGAGATGCTGTCCTCGGTGACCCAAACCTCGGCGGCCGAGCTTAGCCGCCCCGGCAGCCAATCCGGACCCGTCGCCTGGTGCGGATGCGCCGCCAGAGCGGGGAAACGCCCGGCGATCCCGCCCAGCTCGCCCGCCGGAGTCCGGCGGGAATCGGTGATCTCCCAGTGCAGCCCCGGCGAGGCCGGCAGGACATTCTCCAGAGCCGCCGCCACCGCCGCGCCATCCCACCCGTGGGAAGAAGAAGGCCCCCCCAGCAGGACCAGCCCGCCCGGGCGCGGGTCCTTGCCGGGAGGCGGCACGCGGTTCAGCGCGCCGAGCGTGGGCACCATGTTTCCCGGCGGCTGCCGCCCGGCGAGGTCGTGTTCCGGCACCAGGCACAGGTCGAAAAGGGCCGCGGGCAGGGTCGGCTTCATCATCACCACGCAGGGTGTGCCCGTCTTCCGTGCGAGCGAGAGCAGAGCCGGGTGCACCGCATGGCCCGCCCCCAGCAGGAGCTGCGGCGCGGGCAGATCCCGCGACAGCCGCCGCACCCCGCGGATGCGCTCCAGCGGGCCCTTGAAGGCGGAAACATCGATTGCCGAAACGTGAACCGGCCTCAGGCGCCCGATCGCCTCCGCCAGGCCGCGGGATTGGTTTTCGTGCCCCGGCTTGGAGTCGCGGAGGATCAGGATTTCGAGCGGCTTCTTCATTCCTTCCGCGCCTTTTTGGTCAGCACCAGTTTCACCGCGATCTCCCGCCAGCCTTCCGTACTGCCCGGTAGCGGGAAGGAGCGGGTGAAGGCCTTCCCCTCCGTACCGGCCCCGATGATCGCGCGCAGGCCCGCGGTCCCGGCCGCGGCGGCCAGGGCGGCATCCCCGTCCAGCAGCAGGGCGAAGTCCAGCGGCACCGGGTGGGCGGCATCGCAGCGGTTCAGGAAATGCAGGGCTTCCTCCGCCGCGGCAGCGCGGGGGAAGTCATGCCGCACGATCCGCGGGTCATCGGGAAGCGGCGGCAAATCCCCCCGGTCGGCCAGATCGATGCGCAGATCCGGCCGCAATTCCAGCAGTGCGCGCAAGGTTTCCGCCGCTTCCGGCTTCCCCGCGGGTAGCGTGGCAAGGCAGCGGGTCGGCATGGTCGCGCCTCGGGCCGCATCCGCGGGGGCTTCCTTCGTGTAAAAACCCAGCGGCAACATTTTGTCCACGCGCCAGCGGTCGTGGAACCAGAAGACGTCTTCCAGGCTGTCCCGCATCGCCGTTTCCAGGTGCCGCAGCACCTCGGCGGTTTTCGCCTTTTCCGGCACCGGGCGGACCTTCAGCCGCCAGCGCCCCGTGGCGGTGGAAGAGATGGAGAGCGTGACCATCGCGGAGCCCGTGCGCCGTGCCAGCAGGGCCGGGAGCGGCGTGCAGGAGGAGAGCCGGCCGAAGAAGGGGCAGAGCTCCCCGTGGCCGCCCGCCCTCTGGTCCGTCATCACCGTGACCACCCCGCCCCTGCGCAGCAGGGCCACCGGCCCCAGGAAGCCGTCGTGCTTGTTGAAAAGCACCGCCCCCTGCCGCGTCCGCCGTTTCACCGTCAGCTCGTCCAGCAGCGGGTTCTCCAGCGGCCGGTAGATCGGCCCGCCCTCGATGTCCCCGCCCACCTCGCGGATGAGCTGGGCCAGCACTTCCCAATTTCCCATGTGGG
Source organism: uncultured Verrucomicrobiaceae bacterium (assembly GCA_965651965.1). Taxonomy (GTDB): domain Bacteria; phylum Verrucomicrobiota; class Verrucomicrobiia; order Verrucomicrobiales; family Akkermansiaceae; genus Haloferula. Next base: position 10,979 of record CBFGVD010000052.1, read on the forward strand.
ACCACACCAGCACCACCCCGCGGCCTTCGCCCGCGGGTTTCAGGATGTGCTCCATCCCTTCGTAGTCGATGTGCGCGCGCAGCTTTTCCGGCGGCAAGGTGGCGGCCCGCTGGCTGCCGAGCAGATTCCCCCCCGCGCGGCGGAAGGTCTCGCGCACCATCAGGCCCAGCTTTTCCCGGTCCGGGGCTTCCGCCGCGGTCGCGATCCGGAGATTCCGCTCCACCAGCCGCCGGTGCTTGCGGGAGAGCGCCCACGCCGTCAGCCCCAGGAGTTCGCCCGCCTTCGCCGCCGCGGCGAGCGGGAAAAGGCCCAGCACGCCCTCCGCGGCGCGGAATAGGGCGTACTCCACCCGGTGGGCCATCGTCGGCTTCCGCGGCTCCGGGCTGCTCTCGTTCATCTCGCCGCGGACTTTCCACGCCCCCGATCCCGCCTGCAAGCCCGGGGCTTGCATCCCCCGCCGGCCCCGCCCTAGGCTCCCGCCGCTCGCTCCCGTAGTTCAACGGATAGAACAAGGGTTTCCTAAACTCTAGATCTGGGT
>CBFGVD010000053.1:0-11340 GCA_965651965.1 uncultured Verrucomicrobiaceae bacterium
TGGAGCGCTTCGAGGAGCGCCTGGTACGCAGGGCGCAGTTCTACGACAGGATCGACCGCACGCGCGGCGAACTCGAGCGGATCTATGCCTCCGGCCTGCCCGCCGGGGAGATGAGGAAGCGGAAGGCGGCCATCTTCCGCGGCCTCCGCGAAAATTTCCGCGAGCTCCGCCGCCGCTGGGGCGGGCGCGGCCTGGAATCCTGGCTGACGGAGGAAATCAACAACGCGCACCTGGTCTCCGTGGTCACCTACCACCAACACGTTCCGGCATTTCACCGGTTGCTGGCGGAATGCGGCGGGGATTTGGACGCCTTCTTCGAAAAGGTGGAACACTTGAAGCTGCCGGAGGACTGAGCGGCATGGCTTTAGATACATCTTCCCGATGGTAGGGACACGCGTCCCCGCGTGTCCGCGAAGCAAGGGTAGGCGGGTTCCGAGGGACCGTCCGCGGTCGGCCGGGACGGCCGACCCTACCTCCATCCGATGGTAGGGACACGCGTCCCCGCGTGTCCGCGAAGCAAGGGTAGGCGGGTTTCGAGGAACCGTCCGCGGTCGGCCGGTACGTCCGCCCCTACCTCCATCCCGCGCTCCGCCGGAGCATTCGAGCCAGGCGCGCGGCCATGGGATTTATTAAATGTCCTAGCGATCCCGCACCCCATCCCACTCGCGGATAAAACGCAGCCGCGACGCACGGCAAAAAGGTGATTTGCGGCCGCTTCGCCCCATCACCCGAACGGGTGAGATTTCCGCTCGCCTGCGCGGAGCACGCCGGGAGCCCCTATTTCCGAGGGTTTTGACCGATTCCGGGGTTTTTCCCACAGGATGCCGCTCAAATCCCACAGATTTTCTCACAGAAACACAGAAAAGACAAATTTTAAACTGGCAGCATCCGAATACTTCGTGAATACGTCCTGAACGCTGATCGACGGATTATCCTCTCGGGATCTGACCTACCCCGGGGAGATGGCGAATCGACCGGCAGGCACCAAAAAAACCATGAACGGCAGGACAAGCCTCGATAAATGTCGCACTGACTGGAAAAAAAACCGCGGATTCGCCCTCGTCATTTCGCTCTCGCTGATGGTGTTGCTCACCGTGCTGGCCATCGGCCTGCTCGGCTTGTCGAGCATATCGATCCGCTCCTCCTCGCGGGGAGATGCGATGGCAATCGCCCGTGCGAATGCCCGCATGGCCATGATGTTCGCGATTTCCGAACTGCAGAAGGAAATGGGACCGGACCAGCGGGTCTCGGCCACGGCGGATCTCGGCGGCAGTGCGGATGGCTCTCGGTTGGCGGCAGGCGCTTCCCCGGCGAACAACATCCCCGTGGGCGGCAGCTCGAAGGGCCTCACCGCGGTGGAGTACGGGACGCGATATTGGACCGGCGTCTGGGAAAATGCCAACCAGAACAATCCGGGGACCACCATCTACACGCGCACCCCGACGGCCCGGCACCGCAAGTGGCTCATCAGCGGGAACGAAACCAATCTCGGTACGAATGCCTTCACCCCCGCGAACAAGGCGTTCGCCCTGAAGCAGGACGGCGGCGTTTCGGATAGCAGGAAGGCCGTGGTACTGGTGGGCAAGGGCACCGCGGGCGATCCGGCACCGGATACCCTGGACCGCTACGTCAGCGCGCCGCTGGTTGAAATCGCCGATGATTCCCCGTCCGCGAAGAACCCCGCGGGACGCCAGGCCTGGTGGATCGGCGATGAAGGCGTGAAGGCGAAACTCAATCTCTCCACCCCCTTCAACAACCAGGGGGATGCCACCTACCCGAGCCTCGCCGCCCAGCGCCGGGGCTGGGAAGCGGTGGATGGCTTCGCCAGCTATCCGACCCCCGGCGGAGCCGCCGCGGACGATATCCCGAAGCTGGTGAGCATATCCCAGGCGAGCCTGATCAATCCTTCGCTGGATAACGGCGGCGGTGCCGGCATGGGCCGGGCCTTCCACTCCGCCACCACGGAAAGTTTCGGCCTGCTGACGGATACGCTGCAGGGCGGCCTGCGCCAGGATCTCACGGCCTACCTCACCCAGGGCATGCCCGCTTCCGCCCCCTCCGACATTCTGAACGGAGTGGCGGCTAATGCGAACATCTTGCCCGCGATTGTCACTTCCAAGAATCTGAAAGGCCCCCGCTGGAGCCGCTTGCAGGATTTCTACGAGCTGGGACAACAGGCGAAGACCGCCGGGGAACTCACCGTCAAGCCCGCGGCAAACCTGAACGATATGGCCATCGCTCCCGTCATCGCGGATTTCCGCCTGCTGCTGGGGGTAAAGCTCGCCTTCTCCAGCGCCAGCTCTTACCGGGTGCAGCCCTGCGTGAAGATCGCCGTTTCCCTGGCCAATCCTTATCCCTATCCGCTCACCTGGGGCTCCGGCTTGGATCTGGAAATCAAGAACGAGACGGATCCGAACCGCCTGCCCTGCCGGATCTGGGAAGAGCCGGATCTCTGGGCAACCTCCGACCAACCGGCCTACCTGCCGCAGAATACCTCCCGCCCCGCGGTCTTGAACCGCGCCATCTTCCGCATCCCGGCCGGGTCGCTCCCCGCGGGCCAGGCGCGGGCCTACACCGTCGGCAGCTCGATTACCCGCCCTGCCAATAGCATCGCCCCCGTGGTGGTGAATCTGGTAGGCATGGGCAGCGTCTTCCCGGATAATTTCAACCACTGCGTGGTGCAGGATACGACGAATACGGTGAACTTCGCATCAAACTCCAGCCTGAAGCTGGATGTGCGCGAGGACACGGTGACTTCCCAGGCCACGCTGGAGCTCCGCCCAGCCAGCAGCAACTCCATCCTGCGGCGGATCGAGCGCTTCGAGCTGGACAACGCGCCCTTCGCCGCCACGGCCCACACCATCACCGCCGCCACGGCAGCGAAATACGTGCAGCCGATGCCGTTGCAATACTACGGCTTCCAGCTCAGCCAGCCGGGCGAGAGGTACGACACCCTGCTTCCCTCTCCCGACCAGCTCGGGCTGCGCAGCTCCACCCTGCGGACCTATGCGGACTTCAACCTCCAGGGGACCCGCTTCCGCAAGCCGATCATCTCCTACAATCCGCCGCCGTATTTCATGATGATCGCGGACAACCGCGGCGCGCTGGGAAATACGAACGGCAGCACCGGACCGAGCTTCAGCAAGGACCTGGTGATGGATCCCCTGCCCTGGGGCCACTCCCACTTCGCGCCGCAGCGCACCGTGCTTTTCAGCCCGCCAGCCGAGCTTGTCTCCCTGGCCCAGCTCCAGCACGCGGATCTTACGGGGGATGACATCTACGCCTCCGTGGGGCACCAGCCGGGCAATGCGCTGGGGAATTCCTACGCCACGCCCTTCGTGCCGCGGGCCAAGACCGTCCACCCGCGGATGGATTTCACGATCACCGGCTTCAATTCCGCCACGTCCAGGATGACGAACTACTACGACATGTCCTACCTGTTGAATGCGGCGCTATGGGATACTTACTTTTTCTCCACCATTCCCGACAGCGGGGCTCCGGTGCCGCGGAACCCGGCAATGGTGAAGGTCGATCCCGAAGACCAGTCTTCCGCCCTGCGGGAAGCCACCGAGGTTGCCGGCCGCCTGCTGGTCAACGGCTCCCACAACATCAATTGCACCGACAAGGATGCCTGGAAGGCGCTGCTCGCCAGCAGCAAGCACCTGAAGCACCCCGCCGCCGCCAGTTCGGATTCCAATGCCATCTTCCCGCGCAGTCTCGAACAGCTCGCCACCGGAACCACCCCGCCCACCGGCCGGGAGGAGGATTCCTTCGCCGGCTACCGCTCGCTCACGGATACCGAGCTGGATGCACTGGCGGAGGAACTTGCGCGGCAGGTGCGGATACGCGGTCCCTTCGTCTCCCTCTCCCAATTCGTGAACCGCTCGCTCGTTTCCCTGACCCAGCCCGGCATCCCGGATGCGAGGACGCAGGGCCGCAGCGGCGCGCTGCAGTCCGCCATCGACATCAGCGGAGTGAACATCTCGCCGACCGGATCGAAGAACCCCTTCACCGCCGTCACCCTCTTCCGGGACAAGGTGAACCTGCAGCCGGAAAATGCCGGCACCGCCGTGCCGCGCGCCGACCTGGTGGGGACGGATACCGCGAACATGCCCGGCGGCCCGGAGATCCTCTGGCCCACCCGCTCCTTCGATGAGAATCCGGGCTCGGTCGCCGGCATCCTGGCGGACAAGGACATGCTCAGCAAACCCCTCTTCCGCTCCGAACAGGGCTACCGCTCCACCGGCATCCCGAGCTGGCTGACCCAGGCGGACGTCCTCCAGGTCATCGGCCCGGTGATCTCCGCCCGCTCGGATACCTTCCGCATCCGCGCTTACGGCGAAGCCGTGGACCCGGAAACCGGGGACCCGGTCGCCCGCGCCTGGTGCGAGGCCGTGGTCCAGCGGATGCCGGAGTATGTTGACGGATCGAACCGGGTGACGGATCGTCCCGATGATCTTACCCCGGTGAACCGGCATTTCGGCCGCCGCTTCACCACCGTATCCTTCAAATGGCTCTCTCCGGATGAAATCTAAACTGCCCGGCATCATCGCCGCCACCGCTGTCGCCCTGCTCCACGCGCCCGCCGCCCTCGCGCAGGACCAGGTCTCCATGAAGCTGGACCTCGTCGCATGGGGTCCGCCGCTGGAAGGCCTGACCGTGAAAGCCGCTGGCAAAGGGGAACCCGTCACCGCGGATTCCTTCACCTACACGAAGCCCGTATCCTACTCCGGTCCAGCGGTCATGACCATCCACCAGGATCCGGCCGCCGCCGCGGCGATGACGGAGGGCTCCGAGAACAAGGCCGCGATCCCGCCCCAGCTCGCGAAGCTCCGGGAAAAGGATCCGACCGTCGTGGCCCTGGCCAAGCTGCCTCCGGGCTCGCGCCGCGCCACCGTGCTCATCGCCCCCGCCCAGGCCGGGACTTACCAGACGGTGGTGATCGACGACGATCCCACCAAGTTGCCGCCCGGCCAGCTCCGCATCCACAATTACAGCCCGATCAAGGTGGCCCTGCGCTGCAACGGCAAGGCGACGAAGGAACTCAAGACCCGTGAAACCATGCTGGTGCCGCCCCAGCAGGAGCGCGTGCTCTACGAACTGGCATACGACGAGAACGGCGTGTGGCAAACCCAGGAAAACAACATCATCCGTGTGCCGAAGGACGAGCAGGTGCAGTTCATCGTGCTGAAAAGCGACGATGACTTTTTCACCGCTTCCGACGGCTCCCGCTCCGGTTTCCTGCAAACGGTGCTGCTGCGCCGCTCGCCGAACGACGAGGCCGCGGCGGCGACTCCCTGATTCCGCATTCCCAAGGCGGCCCGGAGCAATCCGGGCCGTTTTTTTGTCGCGTGGACCCGCGAGCATGGCGCATCCACCGTGTCCTGCAAGCAGGCGGCGCAGTCCCGGCATCATGACTTATGAGAGCCAGGATATGGTGCCGTAATCAATTTCCCCTGTCCACCTTTCCGGAGCCGGTACAAGGTCGTCCGCGACATGGAGTTGAATGCCCTCGCCATCCTGATCCTGGTTGCCGTCTTCGCGCTGTGGAAGCTGGACTTCATCGCCACGATCCTGAACCTCAAGGCCCTGTCGCCGGAGCTTCCGGGGGAGTTCGCGGATGTCTTCGATGCGGAACGCTACGCGAAATCCCAAGCCTACACGCGGGAGTCGGCGCGCTTCGAGATCATCCACTCGGCCTTTTCCCTGGCCGTGCTGCTGGCGTTCTGGTTCGGCGGGGGCTTCGGCTGGCTGGATGGCTTCGCGCGCTCGCTCGTTCCAGGGGAGATCCCGGCGGGGCTGGTCTTCCTCGGCCTGCTCTTTACCGGCCACATGCTGCTGCACCTGCCCTTTTCGATCTACGATACCTTCGTGATCGAGGAGAAATACGGTTTCAACAAGACCACGCCCGGAACCTTCGCGGCGGATCAGCTCAAGGGCCTGCTGCTGGCGGCACTGCTCGGGCTGCCGCTGGCGGCAGGAATCCTGTGGATCTTCCGGAACGTGCCGGACGCCTGGCTCTGGGCCTGGGGGTTTTTCGTCGCCTTCCAGCTTTTCCTCACCTGGCTGGCACCGACGCTGATCCTGCCGCTTTTCAACAAATTCACGCCGATGGCGGAGGGGCCGCTGCGGCAGGCGATCCAGGCGATGGCCGCGAAGTGCGGCTTCCCCCTCGGCGAAATCTCCGTGATGGACGGCTCCAAGCGCTCGACGAAGGCGAACGCCTTTTTCACGGGCTTCGGGAAAAACAAGAAGATCGCCCTCTACGACACCCTGGTGGAGGAGCAGACGCAGGAGGAACTGGTGGCCGTGCTGGCGCACGAGATCGGCCACTTCAAACTGCGGCACATCATCCAGCGGCTGGCGGTTTCCATGCTCCAGGCGGGCGTGCTTTTCTACCTGCTGGGGCTGGCGGTCGATCCGGCGGGGAAGTTCTCGCGGCAGCTTTTCGATGCCTTCGGCGTGGCGGCCATCTCCCCGCACGCGGGGCTGGTGCTTTTCGGCATCCTCTTCGCCCCGGCCAGCCGCCTGCTGGGGATCGCGGCGAACGCCTGGTCCCGGAAGCACGAGTTCGAGGCGGATGCCTTCGCCGCGAAGGCCACGGGGAATGCCGGATCGCTGGTTTCCGCGCTCAAGAAACTTTCCGCGAAGAATTTGTCGAATCTCACCCCCCACCCTTTCCGGGTCTTCCTGGACTACTCGCATCCGCCGGTGTTGACGCGGATCGAGGCGCTTCGTTCACTCTGAGCCCGACCACGGCGCGGCGGGCCGCCACGCCCCACCATCCACGATCATGTATTCCGCCGACCCTTCCCGCTACGATGGCCGCATGCCCTTCCGCCGCTGCGGGGATTCCGGCCTGCTGCTGCCTGAAATCTCCCTCGGCTGCTGGCACAATTTCGGCCATGTGGACGACCAGCACGAGGCCCGGGCGATCCTGCGCCGGGCCTTCGACCGCGGGATCACCCACTTCGATCTGGCGGACAACTACGGCCCGCCGCCCGGCAGCGCGGAGGAAAACGTGGGGCGCATGCTCGCGGAAGACTTCGCCGCACACCGCGACGAACTGGTCATTTCCTCCAAGGCCGGGCACCTGATGTGGGAGGGCCCCTACGGTGAGTGGGGCTCCCGCAAACACCTGCTGTGCTCGCTCGATCAGTCCCTCAAGCGCCTGCGCGTGGACTATGTGGACATCTTCTACTCCCACCGTCCCGATCCGGCCACCAACCTGGAGGAAACCATGTCCGCTCTGGCGACCGCCGTGCAATCCGGCAGGGCGCTTTACGTGGGGCTTTCGAAGTATCCGCTCAAAATGCTGAAGAAGGCGGTGAAGATGCTTAAGGAGATGGGCGTGCGCTGCCTGATTTATCAGCCTCCCTATTCCATCCTGAACCGCTGGCCGGAGGCGGAGGGCATCCACGAATGGTTGGAGGACAAGGGCATCGGGTCGATCGTTTTCAGCCCGCTCGCGCAGGGGATGCTGACCGGCAAGTACGTGGATGGCATCCCGGCAGGGTCGCGGGCGGCGCGAGCGGAGGGCTTCCTCCAGAGTGCCCAGGTGGAAGCGCAGATCGAGAAGATCCGCGCCCTGCACCAGATCGCCACCGAGCGGGACCTGAGCCTCCAGCACCTGGCCCTGCGCTGGGCGCTGGACCAGAAGGGCGTGACCTCCGCGATCATCGGTGCCCGAACCGTGGCCCAGCTCGACGATTCCCTGGCCGCGCTCCAGGCCCCGCCGCTGGACAAGGAGGCGCTGGAATTGATCGATTCCATCGCCCCGGCGGTGAGAAAGGAAGACGCGGAAGCATAGCGGCAGCGGCCTTTCGCGAAATGCGGTGGCGCGTGCGGCGGGCGGACGCTATGGGAAGCGCATGGCCACACCCACCACCGGCAGCCGCGTGTATCTCAGCATCATCGGCCTGATGCTTGCGCTGGCTGGCGGTGTCTTCCTGGCCTTGATGTGGCGCAGCTACCAGCGCGCGCTGGAGGTGGAGAGATGGCCGCAGACACCCTGCTTGATCCTTCAATCCGGGGAGGACGAGCGCCAGATCGATCCGAACGGACCGGTGGAGCGCCGTTTTTCCGTCCTCTACGGCTACGAATGGCAAGGCCGGCAATACAGCAGCACGCTATGGAGGCTGCGTGGCAGCCGCTGGAGCTCGAAGGAGGAAGGCGTGCAGGAACTGATCGAACGCTACCCGGAAGGCTCCACGCAAGAGTGCCGGGTGAATCCCGCCTCGCCGGACATCGCCGTGCTGGAGCCCGAATCGAAAGCTCCGGGCTACTCGATCTGGTTTCCCGCGATTTTCGTGGTCGGCGGCCTCGGCATGGTGGCCGGCGCATGGCGGAGATAAAAGAGGAGCGCGGCTTTCATCCGGATGATCCCCTCTTGCCGCCGGAAAAAAGCTCGGGCGCCGGAAAAAAGCTCGGGCGCCGGAAAAGGGACTCTCCGACGCCCGAACCAAGACAAGGAACCCTGACACTGTTCCTTACACAACACCGCAAGCCACCCGATGGCCTGCCGATGCAAGGAGACTAACAGGTGCCGCCCGCCGCGGAACCCCGCAATCGCGTAAGCTCCGGCCCCGTCATCGCGTAGGCCGCCGCTGTGCGGCAAAACGCGCCACCGGGAGGAGCCCGGCGGCGCGCTTGTTGTTTCCGGGGTTCGGGGAGGAAGAACCTCAGGGATTCGCGTTCAGCCGCACGAAGAGTTTTTGCCCCGCGGCCAGGGACTGCGGGATGGTGACGACCACGCGGTCGATCCCCGCGCCATAGAAGTCGTCCGTCTCCACGATGGTCACGCCGTCCACCCCGTCCTCCGCGGTGGTCCAGCCGGCCAAGGTGGAGCCGTATTCGGCGAAGGGCTCCGGCGAGTAGTTCGACAGGTCGGTGCGGCGGAAGGTGAAGATGAAATTCCCACCCGAGACCGCGCCGGTCGGCTTCTTCTCGTTGTCGTTCGCGTTGGCGGGGTTCCCGCCGAGCACGAATTCGATCGCATTCGCCAGGCCGTCGCCGTCCGCATCCACACCGGGCAGTTCGTCGCCGCCGGAGAGGTTGTAAGGCGGGCTGGTGGCCCAGGTCAGGTAGGGATCCGCGCTCGGGTCCACCAGGGCGATCTGGTTCGAGTCCACGCCGTGGTCATACACCAGGGTGTAGCCCGCGGGCAGATTGTTCACCGTGGCGAAGGCGGTGCCGGTGAGCGTGCCATACTCCGCGATGACATAAACCGGCAGGGTGGCCCCGCCGCCCAGCACGCTGAAGTCCACCGTGGCCGTGGTGATGTCGAGCGCGCCGCCCGCATCCAGCCTGTCGGCGGAGGAACCGTCGATCTCCACCTGCAGGGTGCCGCCCAGCGCCACATCCCCGCCCGCGGAGAAGGTGCCCGCGGAGGTCCCCGGAGCGATGACGGATCCTGCATCCGCGGTGATCGAGCCGGTGGTGCTGCCGCTGCCCGCCAGGGTCGCGCCGGGTGCCACCAGGATGGAGGAGCTCGTCAGCGAGCCGTTCACTTCCAAGGTGCCTTCCTGCACGTCGGTGGTGCCGGTGTAGGTGTTCGCCGCGGCCAATTCCAAGGTACCCGGGCCGAGTTTAACCATCCCGGAAACGATCGAACCGTTGTCGGGGCTCGCATTGCGGAAGGGCGCGGTCACCAGAAGATCCGCCTCCGCATTTCCCGTCACATCGGCGATATCCAAAGGCGTGGCTGCATCCAGATGGTTCTCGTGCGCGGTGGTGGTCTCGATCAACGAGGGGCTGCTACCCGTGACGGTGATCGCGCCACGGAACTCGAAGCCGCGGTAATCCGCGGATTCGTCCTCGGAAGCGCCGGAGATCGTGGAGCCGTCCAGCGTCACGTCCCCCAGCGTATTGTAGGCGTTGGAGGTCAGTGTCGCGCCTCCGGTCAATGCCACCACCGGGATGAGGTCGAAGGTGGTTCCGCCGCCGCCGAAGATATTGTTCTGCTCCATGGAGAAGACCGTATCCGCGCCGTTGAAGGTCAAGGTCCGCTGGTTCGAACCTTGGCCCATGCTGTTGGAAGAGAAGCCCGTGGTCCGCAGCGTCCCCGCATTCACGGTGAGATTCCCCGTCCATTCCGCCTTCCCGGTGGTGAAGGAGGTGATGCCGGTGGAGTCCACGATGATCTCGCCGGGATTCGGGCTGGCCCAGGTGCCGTTCAGGTTGACATCCGCCGTCCCCAGCACGCGGAAGATCCCTTCGTTGTTGACCGGGTTGGAGAAATTCCCGTCCGCCGCGGCTTGGAGGATGAATTCCGCGCCGAGCGCGACCACCACCGGGCTGAGGGGATTGAGCGAGCCGCTCGTCCCGTCACCTAGCTGGAGCGTCCCGGCATTCACCACCGTGGAGCCGGTGTAGCTGTTCGCGTTCAACAGCGTCAGTTTGGCGGTGCCGTCCTTGATCAGATCGGTCGAGCCGCCGATGCCCGCGCCGGTCAGGGTGTAGTCCAGCGTGGAGTTGTTGAACATCACGTCCCCGGGCGTGATGGTGCCGATCAGGTTCACGGCACCCGTAGCCGCCGTGTCGTCGAAGAGCACCATGTCGGTCTGGAAGTACGGGGCACCATCGGAGTTGGACGCCAGCGCCCAGTTTTCCGCGCTGTTCAGATCCCAGTCCGAGCCGTTCGCCCCGGTCCACACCAGGCTGTCGATCGCCGTGATTTCCAGTTCCATGGCGGTATTCGCCACGTTGTGGTTCAGGGTGGCGACGATGTGCGGCATGCTGCCGATGACGAAGGCCCCCGTACCGGTGCCGGAGACGGCGGTATCGTAGTCGAACAGCGGGTAGATCCCCGGAGCCATGCCCGCGGCGGCCGCGATGTTGATGGTGTGGGTGGTATCCGTGGTCAGCCCGTTCGGGTCGGTCACGGCGATGCTATCCGCGGTGGTGCCGATGCGGAAGGTGGAGGAGGAACCGTTGCCCAGGTCCAGCGAATCCACCGTGCCGGGACCGGGCAGCACCGGTGTCCCGGCGAGCAGTTCCGCGGTGGCGGCAATGTTCACCGTGCCGGTGATGCTGCCGCCGACCTGGAGCGCGCCCGCATCGATATCGGTCGGGCCCGGGTAGGTATTCGCCCCGCCGAGCGCGAGCGTGCCGGTGCCGGTCTTCGTGATGCTGCCGGTGCCGCCCAGGGCACCGCCCAGATTGATATCGAAGGCACCGGTATCGATCGTATGCGCCGCGGTCACGTTCATCGCCAGCACGGAGGCCCAGGAGTCAAGCGCTCCGAGCGTGCCCGCGCCCAGGTTGATCGTTTTATTCGTCGTACCGCCGGTGACGATGCCGGCCGCGCCGATATTAAGACGCCCGCCGGTGAGATTGATG
>CBFGVD010000054.1:0-11338 GCA_965651965.1 uncultured Verrucomicrobiaceae bacterium
CGCTGGCCGGGGCGGAGATCCAGACCCGCGGGCTGGTGCCGCCGGGCGGCTCCCTTGCAGGAGTGGCGTGGCATGCCGCCCGGCCGCCGGACGAGCCGGTCTTCGCCTTGGACAAGCCGCCTTTGATCTGAGCATCGCTTGAACGATGCTCCGGCGCGCCCGTACCCCGGCGCGCCGTCCCCCCGCGATTTTTCTTTCGCGGCGGCTTCCCCGATCCACCGGCCTGAGTGCCGATTTTCTTCCCGATGAACCGGGCCGCGCCATGTCCAAACGGCGGGCCTCATTTCCAACGGTCATGCTACCTCGCCTTCTCGCGGGCCTGCTTTTGCTCGCACCGCTCCCTCTCACGGCCGAAAGTGCCGTGATCCTCAGCTACGCCAGCCTGCCTGGCAGGATCCGGGCCTCGAATCCCGATCTGGCCGCCGCACGCCTCCGCATCCGCGAGGCGCTGGGGCGGATGAAACAAGCCGGTCGCCCCTCCAATCCCGAACTGGAAACCGAATTCGAACACGACTCCCGTTTCCGCGAGGGGCGGATCGAGATCGGCCTCTCGCAGCGCTTCCCCGTGACGAAGCGCTTGCAGCTCGAAAAACAGGTCTCGCTCGCCGCGGTGGAAGCCGCCGAAGCCGAGGTGCTGGACGTGGAAAGGCGGCTTGTCGCTCAGGCGCGGGCCGCCTTCGTGCGCGTGCTGGCGATCCGCAGCCGGAGATTGCTCCTGCGCGAACAGGAAAGCCTCTCCGGCAAGCTCGCCGAATTCATCTCCTCCGCCGCGGAAAAAGGGGAGGGCTCCCCGCTCGATGCCGGCCAGGCCCGGCTGGAAGCGGCAAGGATCGCGACGGAAGCACGCAAGCTGGATGCCGGGGAGGCCGCCGCCACGGGCGAGCTGAAGCCGCTGCTCGGCCTGCCCGTATCCGCTCCCCTGCATCTCGCCGGGGAGCTCGGCGAACCGGTGCTGCCGCCGGGCGGGGGGACCGTCCGCCGGCCGGATCTGGAGGCAGCCAGGCTGGAGGCGCGCGCCGCCGGAGGCGAAATCGCCGTGGAACAATCGAAACGCCGCGAGGACATCGAAGCCGGGGTCTTCGCCGCGGCGGAGAGATCCGAAGATGCTCCCGAGGGCTTCGATACGGAAGCGATCGTGGGCATCCGCTTCAAGATCCCCCTGCCCTTCTGGAACAAGAACGAAGGGGCGATCGACGAGGCGATCGCACGCAGCGCGCGCAAGGACAAGGAAGCCGCCGCGCTGGCCGGCCACATCCGCCATGAGGCGGCTACCGCACTGGCCGAAATGGAACAGTGGGCCGCCATGATCGGCGAACTCGACGGCAAGCTGCTGCCGCTCGCGAAGGATCAGGCCGCCCGCACGGAAACCGCCTGGCGCGACGGCCAGGGAGAGCTCCAGGCCGTCCTCCGCGCCCGCGAACAATCCCTGGAACTCGCCGCGGCCCGGCTGGACGCGCTGAGTGAATTCCATCTCGCCCGCGTCCGCCACGAGGCCGCCATCGGAAAACCCTGATCTCCCTTTGCCATGTTCCCATTTCATCTTCATGTCCTGCTCGCTTCGTCGCTCGCATGCCTTTTCCTGCTGTCTCTCCGTGCGGAGGATGCGATCGATCCCGTGCGCGCCGCGAACACGATCATCCTCGATGAAACGGGGGTGAGGAATCTCGGCATCGAAACGGTGGAGGCCACCGAATCCGACTTCGAGGAAACGGTCTTCGCGCTCGGGCGCATCGAGGAAGCGCCCAGCCGCCACGCGGTCTTGAGCAGCCGCATTTCCGGCCGTATCGCGAACATCGAAGCCTATCCGGGCGATATCGTGGAAGCGGGCAAGACCCTGGTCAGGGTGGAAAGCCGCCAGCCGGGCGATCCGCCGCCGGTGATCGAGCTGAAGTCGCCCATCGCAGGCCTGGTGGTGGAGTCCCATGTCCATGTCGGCGAACCCGTGGAACCGGAAAAGGAACTGCTCGATATCTCCGATCTGAGCGAGGTCTGGGCCGTGGCGCGGGTCCCGGAGCACCAGGCGGGCGGGCTGGAGCCGGGAAGCATGGCACGGATCCGGGTGGCGGCCTTCGGCAGCGAAACCCTGGAGGGGAAGATGCTTCGCTTCGGAACCTCCGCGGACCGCGAAAGCGGCACCATCGACGCGATCTTCACCGTGCCTAACAAGGATCTCCGGCTGCGGCCCGGGATGAGGACGGAATTCGAAATCGTTCTCTCCAAACGGGAGAACGTCCTCAGCATCCCGCGCGAATCCTTGCAAGGCGATCCCGCCAGCCGGCATGTCTTCGTGAAGGACTTCGATCTTGAAAACGCCTTCCTGCGGACGCCGGTGCGGACCGGCAGGACAAGCGGGGACAAGGTGGAGATCCTGGGCGGTCTTTTCCCCGGGGATGAAGTCGTCACGCGCGGCTCCTACTCCCTGGGCTTCGCGGGGGGAGGTGGGGGCATCTCCCTGAAAGAGGCCCTGGATGCAGCCCACGGTCACGAGCACAACGAGGACGGCTCCGAAAAGACCCCGGAACAGATCGCGGCCGAGGCAAGCGCCGGGAAAGATGCCGCCCGCGCGCACGGGGATGCCGCGCCCGCCTGGCGCGAACGCTTCTTCATGGCGGCGACCGCCATCCTCGCGCTCCTGCTGGCGGCCAGCACGGCGGGGAAGTGGAAAGCCGTCCGGCAGAACAACGAATCCGCCTGAGCCATGCTGAACACGCTTATCCGGTGGTCGCTCAACAATCGCGCCATCATCCTCGGGCTCGCCATGCTGGTGCTGGTCCTCGGGTTCAAAACCTCGCGGGAGCTCCCGGTGGAAGTCCTCCCGGATCTCACCAAGCCGACCGTGACGATCCTCATCGAAGCCCCCGGCCTCGCTCCCGAAGAGGTCGAGACGCTGATCACCCAGCCGGTGGAAAGCTCGTTGATGGGAGTTCCCGGGCTGAACCGCCTGCGCAGCACTTCCGATATCGCGCTCTCCCTCGTCTTCGCCGAGTTCGAATGGGGGACGGACATTTACCAGGCACGCCAATTCGTGCAGGAAAGGCTCCAGGGTGCGCGGGAGTTCCTGCCGGATGGAAGCCAGCCTTACCTCACGCCGGTGGCTTCGCTGATGGGGGAAATCCTCCTGATCGGCGTGCACAGCACGGACGGCCAGGTGGCTCCGATGGATGTCCGCACGCTTGCCGACTGGACGATCCGCCGCCGCCTTCAATCGATCCCCGGCGTGGCCGAAGTGCTGAACATGGGCGGCGGAGTGAAGCAGGCGCAGGTCCAGCCCGATCCCTGGCGGATGCAGGCCCACGGGGTCTCCCTGGAGGAACTCCGCGATGCCGCGGAGAATGCCGCCAGCAATTCCACCGGCGGGTTCATCGATCAGGGGTCGCAGGAAATCATGGTGAGGAATCTCGCGATGACCGTCCGGTTGGATGATATCGCGCGTACCGTGATCAAAGTGGCCGGAGACCGACCGATCTCCATCGGGGACGTGGCGAAAGTGGAGTGGGGCACGGAACCGAAGCGCGGCGACGCCAGCATCAACGGCAGCCCGGGGGTCATCATGAGCGTGACCAAAGCGCCCGGCTTCGACACCGTGGCCCTTACCGAACAGATCGAAGCCGCGATCAAAGAAGTGCAAGGCTCCCTGCCGGAGGGCGTGGAAGCCACCATCCTCTTCCGCCAGCGGGATTTCATCGATCGCGCCATCGGCAACCTGGCCGAGGCGATCCGGGACGGGGCCCTGATGGTCACGGTCGTCCTGTTCCTGTTCCTCCTGAATTTCCGCACGACCTTCATCACGCTGATGGCCATGCCGCTCAGCTTCGCGATCACCCTGCTGACATTCAAGTGGCTCGGGCTGAGCGTGAACAGCATGACGCTGGGAGGCCTGGCAGTCGCCATCGGCATGGTGGTGGACGATGCGATCGTGGACGTGGAGAACGTCTTCCGGCGCCTGAAGGAAAACGCCCGCCTGCCCGTGCCCGCGCCGCGCCTGGAGGTCATCGCAAAGGCATCCGGCGAGGTCCGGAACTCGATTTTGTACGCCACGGTGCTCATCGTGCTGGTCTTCGTCCCCCTGCTCGGTTTGTCCGGCGTGGAGGGCCGCCTTTTCGGACCGATCGCGATCGCCACGATCGTGAGCATGATCGCCTCCTTCGTCGTGTCCCTCACGGCAATCCCCGTGCTTTGCTCGCTGGTGCTCAAGATCCGCGTGAAGCAGGCGGACCATGCGGACGGCCGTCTGGTCCGGGGGATGAAATTCTTGCTGAAGGGCACGCTCTTGCGCCTGAGCTTGCGCCAGCCGTTGCTCGTGATCGCGGCGGTCTCGCTGCTGCTGGCCGCGGCGCTCCTGCTTTACCCGGCGATGAGCAAGGATTTCCTGCCCGCCTTCCACGAAGAGACGGTCATCGTGACCACGGGCGCGGCCCCCGGCACCTCGCTGGCCGAGATGGAATATCTCGCTGCTTCCATCGAGAACCAGATCCGGCTCGTGCCGGAGGTGAATCACATCGGCCGCCGGATCGGCCGGGCGGAACGGAGCGACCACATCGTACCCGTCTCCAATGCCGAATTCGACATCGACTTCAAGAAGGGCGCGAGCAACCGCAGCAATGCCGAGATCCTGGAAGATATCCGGCAACGGGTGCGCAGCGTGCCCGGCTCGTTCAGCGTGCTTTCCGGACCATTGTCCCACCGCATCAGCCACCTGCTGAGCGGGGTAACGGCACCGGTGGCGGTGAAGGTCTTCGGCCCGGATCTGGACACCATCACGAAAATCGGCGCGCAGATCCAAGGCATCGCGAAAACCGTTCCCGGTCTGGAGGATGCGAAACTGGACCAGCAGGCTCCCATCCCCCAACTCAGGATCGAGACCGATCGCGACCGGGCGCTCGCCCATGGCGTGGCTCCGGGCGAGTTGAACGAAGCGCTCTCCATGCTGCTCGGCGGCGAATCCGTGGCGCAGTTGCGGGAGAACCAGCGCAGCATCGACCTCTCCATCCGCCTTCCGCTCGATTGGCGGAGCGACCCCGAGGCCATCGGCAATCTCCCGATTCATACGAAAAGCGGCATCACCGTGCCCCTCAAGCTGGTGGCGGACATCCGCGAGGCCCGCGGACCCAGCGCCGTCTATCGGGAGAATACCCAGCGCCGCTACGTGGTCTCCATCAAGCCCACGGAACGCGATGCCGGGGAACTGGTGCGCCGGCTGAAGGAGAAAGTGGAGGAGGAAATCGAGATGCCTCCGGGAGTTTTCATCAGCTACGAAGGGGAATTCCAGGCGGAGCAAGCGGCGGCGCAACGCATCGCGATCCTCTTCGCTCTCGTTCTGGGCGTCATCGCCCTGCTGCTTTGGTCATATTTCAAAAGCGCGGTCCTGGCGTTCCAAGTGCTCTTGAATCTTCCCCTTGCGCTCATGGGCAGCCTCGCGCTCACCTGGATACTGGTGGGGAATATCAGTATCGCCACCCTGGTGGGCTTCATCGCGGTGGGCGGCGTGGCGGCGCGGAACGGGATCATGATGGTTTCCCACTACCTCCACCTGATGAAGCACGAGGGAGAGGCCTTCACCGACCGGATGATCGAGCGCGGCACCCTGGAGCGCTTCGTCCCCGTGACAATGACGGCCCTCTCCGCCGGCATCGCGCTCATTCCCTTCGTCATCGCGACGGGTGAGCCCGGCAAGGAAATCCTGAGTCCCGTCGCCATCTGCATCGTCGGCGGCCTCGTGACCTCCACGCTGCTGGATTTCGCGGTGACGCCCGCCGTTTTCCGCCTCTTCGGGCGCAAGGCCGCTCTCAGGGCGGTCGAACTCAACGCCCCCGCCACCCATTGAATGGAATCACCTTCCATTTCGTTCCAAAACAAAACCAATAACCACAAACAACCATGAAACCGAAACTGTTGATCTTGCTCACCATCCTCGGAGCCCCGCTCGCCTTCGCGGACGACACCCACGATCATTCCAAGGAATCCAAGGAAGAACATGCCGGCCACGACCACGACCACGGCAAAAAGATCGCCGGACCGAATGGCGGCCGCATCGTCACCGCGGTGGAGCCGCACTTCGAGTTCTTCGTCACCCCGGAGCGCAAGGTGAAGATCACCTTCCTCGGCGAGGATAACAAACCGGTGCCCGTGAAGGAGCAGACCCTGACCGCGATCGGCGGCGACCGCGCGAACCCGACCCGGCTGGCCTTCGCCAAGGACGGCGATTCCCTGCTCTCCGACAAGGCTCTTCCGGAAGGCAAGATGATCCCCATCATCCTGCGGATGAAGACCGCACCCGATGCGAAGCCCGTCACGGAGCGCTTCACGGTGGATATGAGCGACTGCCCGACCTGCGAGCACAAGGAATATGCCTGCACCTGCGATCACGGCCACGAGGGGCACGACCACGAAGGCCACGACCATTGATCCTCCGGGGAAAAAGAGGATCCCGTGAGGATTCCCGCTTCCCGAAGCGGGAATAAGCCCCTTGACCGGGGCCTCACACGGATGCGATTGATATGTCGATGCGACGGGTAATGGCAGCATTCCTGCTGATCTGCCTGGGGGTAGTCATCCCCCTGGCGGGTTCGCCCGTGCGCATCTGCCAGCTGGATGGCAAGCTGCTGCTCCCCGGCATGTCCGAATGCAGCAGGGATGCGACAAAGGCTCCCTGCTGCCCCGGCAGCGGGGAAAGGGAACACGAGGAGAGCCCCTGTTGCCTGGCAATCGACGAGCTGCCCGATGCAACCCCGCCGGTTCCTGGCGATCCCCTGCCGGCCGCAATCGCGATGGATCTACCGGAGCCTTTGCTCAGCATCCCGGATCCCGCTCTCGCAGCGGCGGCGGCATTCCGTGCCGCCGTTCCCATCCGGGGGCCGGATAGCCCCGCCGCCCGGCGAGCGATGTTTGGAGTCTGGAGACTGTAAAAGCGGCGGATTTCTCCCGCCCGTAGCCGTGCCTTCGCATGGCTTTCCTGCCTGCCGCTCGGGCAGGCGCAGCTTCTCCAGTACCATCCATGATTCCATCTCTCGACTCGCTCACCCGCCGGGATAGCGGCGGGGCTCCGCCCAAGCGGTTGCCCGCCTGGCTCGTACCGCTCGGCATTGCCGCGGGCTTTGCCATTCTTTTCATCGCGCTCTTCCGCGACCGCCTGCTACCGGCGCCGGCTGTCGAGACCGCCCTTGTTCTCGCGACCCCCGCGGACGCCAAGGACGCCCCCGCCGCGCCGGCGGCAGGAATGCTCTTCCAGGCCAGCGGCTGGATCGAGGCGGACCCGCTTGCGGTGAAGGCTACCGCTTTGATCGACGGCGTCATCGACAAGGTGCATGTGCTCGAGGGCCAGTTGGTGAAGGAAGGCGATACCCTGGCCACCTTGATCGACGCGGATGCCAGGCTGGCCCTATCTGCCGCGGAGCGGAAGCATGCCACCCTCATTTCCGAGTGCGAGGCACACCAGGCATCCCTGGCGATTTACAGGAGAAAGCTGGAAGGGGCCGCCACCCGCATCACCGCCGCCAAGACCTCCGAGGACGAAGCCGCGGACCGCTACGCCCGGGTGAAAGACCTCAAGAGCGCGGTATCGGAATCGGATATTGTCGCGGCCCGGCTGCGCTACGAACGCGAGCGCTCCCTTCACCTCGCCGCCCGGACGGAGGCTGCCGAACTGGAAGCGGAGATCCATCGCGTCAAACTCGAAACCGAAGCCAAACAAGACGGCATCGAAACCGCATGGGTGGCGGTACTCCAGGCCAAGCTGGCGCTGGAGAGGACACGGATTCCCGCACCGATCACCGGCCGCATACTGCGGTTGAATGCCGCCCCGGGACAGAAGAAGATGCTCCAGATGGATGAACCGGAAAGCTCGACCATCGCCATCCTCTACGATCCCGCCAAGCTCCAGGTCCGCGTGGATGTCCCGCTGGCCGATGCGGCGAACTTGAGCGCGGGTCAGAAGGCGAAGATCCGCTGCGGGCTGCTGCCGGACAAGGTTTTCGAAGGCGAAGTCACCCGCATCACCGGCGAAGCCGACCTCCAGCGCAATACGCTGCAGGCGAAGGTGCGGCTCCTTGATCCCATCGACCGCTTGCGTCCGGAAATGCTCTGCCGGGTGGAATTCATGGGCAATGCCTCCTTGCCTGCCCAAACCGGCGGCGCGCTTGCGACCTGGATTCCCCGGGAGGCCGTGGCGGATGGAACCGCCTGGGTCTGCGACCCGGAAACCAAGCGGGTATCCAAGCGCAGCATCCAGGCGGGCGGTGAGACCCGCGACGGCATGGTCCGCATCGCGGCGGGCCTGAAGCCGGGCGAACGCGTCGTCCTGTCCCCGCGAAGTCTCCAGGAGGGCCAGCGGGTCAAACCATCCGGCCCGAATCCCTGATTACCCCGAACTCATGAAAGCGCGCGAAAGCGGAATGCCCGAGGAAGACATGTGGGCCTCGTTCTATGATGCCGGTTGCATCGTGGAGAAGATGGAATGCGCCGGCGACGGGCATGCGGAGGTGGTCGAATTCGGGAGCGGCTACGGAACCTTCACCCTGCCGCTTGCGGCCAGGACTTCCGGCACGGTACATGCCATCGACATCGAGCCTGGACTTGTGGCGCTGGTGGACGGCAGGGCGAAGCAGGCCGGTTTGAGGAACGTCCGGGCCGTCGCCCGCGATTTCGTGGAGTCCGGCACCGGGCTGGATGCCGGCAGCCTCGACCACGCGATGGTTTTCAACATCCTGCACCTCGAGAATCCGGTCGCCCTTCTCCGCGAAGCCTACCGGGTCCTGAAGCCGGGCGCCCTCGTTTCCGTGATTCATTGGAAGCATGATTCGCCGACGCCACGCGGCCCTTCGACGGACATCCGGCCCGCGCCCGCGCAATGCCGGGAATGGGCGGAAGAGGCGGGCTTCCGCTATCTCCGCGGCCAGGATCTCTCCGAGTGCTGCGATTACCATTACGGCCTCCTTTTCAAAAAGCCCCTGACCTGAAATGATGAACGACCCGATGATCCGATGCCGCGGTCTCTCCAAAAGCTACCGCAAGGGGAACAACGTGGTCACTCCTCTGGAGAAGCTGGACCTCGATGTTCCGCGCGGCGAATTCCTGGCCCTCATGGGGCCCTCCGGCTCCGGCAAGACCACCCTGCTGAACCTGCTTTCCGGCATCGATTCTCCGACGGAGGGCTCGCTCGTCATCGCAGGGAAGGAACTCGCCGGGTTCTCCCGGCGCGAGCTGACGAAATGGCGTGCCGCACACGTGGGCTACATTTTCCAGCTCTACCATCTGGTGCCCGTGCTCACCGCCTTTGAAAACGTGGAGCTGCCCCTGCTGCTCGACTCCATGTCGAAAAAGGAGCGGCATGCCCGCGTGGAATCGGCGCTCGCCCTGGTGGGCCTCCACGACCGCATGCACCACACGCCTGCGGAACTCTCCGGCGGCCAGGAACAGCGCGTGGCAATCGCCCGCGCCCTGGTCGCGAATCCCTCGCTGCTGGTTGCCGACGAGCCCACCGGCGACCTGGACCGCGAGTCCGCGACCCGCATCCTGGATCTCCTGCGGCAGCTTTCCCGCGAGCATGGCAAAACGATCGTGATGGTCACCCATGATCCCCGCGCGGCGGAGGCCGCGGACCGCACCCTTCACCTTGAGAAAGGACTCCTCGTCTCATGAATTGGATCCCGAATCTCCTGAAACTCGCATGGACCCAGCTCGTGCGGCACAAGGTGCGCTCCCTGCTCACGGTGCTGGGCGTGGCCTCGGGCATGTTCCTTTTCACCGCGGTGGAAACCCTCCAGCGCTCGCTTGCCAAAGCGACCGAAGAAACGGCTTCCGACACCACCCTGGTCGTTTACCGCCAGAACCGCTTCTGCCCTTCCGCCAGCCGCTTGCCGGAGCACTACGCGGACGAGATCCGGCGGATCGAAGGAGTCCGCGAGGTGATCCCCGTGCAGATCGTGGTGAACAACTGCGGTGCTTCCCTCGATGTGATCACTTTCCGCGGCGTGCCGGACGAGCAGCTCGCGAAGTTCGCCCCGGAGATCGAGATCATCGACGGCAGTCTCGCGGAATGGCAGAAGCGCGGCGACGGCGCGCTGCTCGGCGAAGTCTTCGCCAAACGCCGGGGCCTCAAGCCGGGAGACCGCTTCGACGGCGCGGGCGTGACCGTGACGGTGACGGGCATCCTGCGCTCGCCTTTCCCGCAGGACAACAATGTCGCCTACGTGAAGCTGCCTTTCCTCCAGCAAGCCTCGAAGGCGGGGTTGGGCGTGGTGACGCAATTCAACGTGCGGGTACATTCCTCGAAGGATCTTTCGCCCGTTGCCGCGGCCATCGACGAACGGTTCCGCTCGGACCAGCAGCCGACCGACACCCGGCCGGAGAAGGCTTTCTTCGCGGAAACGGCCGCCGAGCTGATCCAGATCATCGGCTTCACCCGCTGGCTGGGTGTCGGCGCGGTGCTCGCTGTTACCGCTTTGGTGACAAATGCACTGCTCCTCGTGGTGCGGGGGCGCGTGAAGGAAAACGCCGTCCTGCGAACCCTCGGCTACCCCGGCCGGGCGATCGGCTGCCTGGTGGTGGGCGAAGGCGGCATGCTGGGGCTTATCGGCGGGGTGGCAGGAGTGGGTCTCGCGGCCGCGTTCCTGCGCTGGCAAAGTTTCACCATGGGCAACGAGGGCCAGACCCTCGCGATCCAGCCGGACGGCGCGGTCATCCTGACCGGCATCTTCGCCGCGCTCGGCCTCGGGATGCTCGCTTCCCTGTGGCCGGCCTTCCAGGCGATGACCCAGCCGATCGTCAAAAACCTCAGGAACTAGCATGCTCCCCTTCCGATATGCCGTGCGGAACCTCTTCCGTTCGAAGAGCCGCTTGCTACAGACCGTCGGCGGCAGCGCGCTGGTGGTGCTGCTGGTGATGTCCGCCGTGGCGATCAATGCGGGCATGAAACGCGTGCTTTCCGCATCCGGTTCGCCGCAAAACGTCATCCTCGTGGGTGCCGGTTCGGAGGAGAGCATCCAACGGAGCGAAGTCGCGGAAACCGCAGCGGCCATTGCGGAGGCCGCCATTCCCGGGATCCAGGAGGCCCTGGGAGTCCGCGCCGTCTCGAACGAGATCCACTACATGAATTTCGCGGTGCTGGAAGGGGGCGTGAAGAAGCAAGCCATGTTCCGGGGCGTTACCCCGGGGGCGCTGCGCGTGCATCCGGAGGTCCGGATCACCGCGGGCAACTTCCCTTCGGCCGGAGAGGTCATGGCCGGCCGCCTGGCCTGGCGCAAGCTGGGCGTGGCCCCGGAAGACCTGGCACCGGGCAAGTCCCTCATCCTGGATGGCCAGGAGCTCGCGATCTCCGGCACTTTCGCCGCGCCCGGCACCG
>CBFGVD010000055.1:0-11316 GCA_965651965.1 uncultured Verrucomicrobiaceae bacterium
GGACTCTCGACTTCTACATCAATGCTTCGGACCTGCACGAAGGGTCGATCTTCGACGGAACCTATCGATTCCAGGTCCAGCTTCCGCGCTATCTGGAGCCCGGCACCTGGCTGCCGCGCGTCGATATGGGCGACACCTCCTACAACTATAGGACCTACGGGGCGGATGCCGCGCTGCCGATGCCAGACGGGTCGCCCGGCACGCTGGAAATCGTCAATACCGCCGGGGTCGATCGCGAGCCGCCGCAACTTGTGAGCCTGGACATCTCGCCGGACGCCGTGGATGTCACTGCCTCGCGCCAGACCGTGACGGTCACCGCCGTGGTGACGGACGATCACGCGGGCCTCGAGTTCGGCACCCTTTCGCTGCTCAGCCCCTCCGGCGAGGAGAGCCTCTGGGGCAATCTGGAGAACGGCAGCCGTGTTTCCGGGACGCCGCAGTCCGGAACCTACCGCTTCACCATCGCGGTGGACCGGTTCAAGCAGCCGGGCGTGTGGACGGCGTCGCTCTACTTCTCCGACCGGTCGGGGCGGAGCATCTACCACGAGAACTCGGAATGGTCCACGCCGTTCCCCGCCGGGTGTGACGGCCAGCTTGCGATTTCCAACAGCAATGCGGTGGACCTCGAGCTTCCGGTCCTCTCCGATTTTTCGATGGTCCCGGACGCGGTGGATGTCAGCGCCTCGAAGCAGGTCGTGACCCTCACCTTCCGCGTTACGGATGACGTCGGAGGCCTGGAGCGCGGCGAAGTGGAATTCATCGGCCCGTGGGGGAACCACTTCGTTACCATCGCATTCCACGCCGCCCAGCGGACGTCCGGTTCGGATCTCGACGGGACCTATCAGGTGGCGGCGACGATTCCCCGACAGGCTCAGCCAGGGGTGTGGTCGACGCAGGTCCGGATCCTCGACGAGGCCGGCCGCGAGGCGACCTACGGCGGCTTTTTTGGCGAGCCGCTGCCGCAGGAACTGGAGGTCATCAACACCGCGGGATTGGATGCGGACCCGCCTACATTGTCCGGGCTCTCGCTTTCTCCCGCGGAGGTGGATGTCACGCAGGTGGAGCAGACGATCACCATCACGCTGGAGATCCAGGATGGCGGCGGCGGCTTCGGTTCGGGCAGCATTGCATTCCATCCTCCCGGCGGCGACCCCGCGGGCTTCGTTTCCGCCGGGATCGCCGGCAGCGATCGCATCGCGGGCGATGAGGCGAGCGGAACCTATCAGGTGACCTGCACGGTTCCGCAGGGTGCCATGGCGGGTCTCTGGGCGCTCGGGGTGCTGGTCGAGGATGCCGTGGGCAACTATCGGTATTACGCGGCGGGCGACCCCCATGCCACGCCGCTCCCCGGAGCGGCGCCGGACGGCGTGCAGGTGGTAAACGGCAGCGGCGCGACCGGCGGCTACGACACTTGGGTGAGCGGCTCCTTCCCGGCTGGCTCGCCGGCCTCGGTAACCGGCGCGGATTTCGACCCCGATCACGACTCCATTTCCAATCTCCTCGAGTATGCCTTCAACTTGCAGCCGCTGGTGTCTTCCCGCGCCGGCATGCCCGTGCCCGGCATCGCGAGCCACAACGGCAATCGGCACCTGACGCTCACGTTCTTGCGCCGCACCGACGATCCACAGCTGACCTATACCGTTCTCGGGGCGACCTCCATGGGTGCCTGGGGTCCTGCAGATGTCGAATTGACGGCTCCGCCGGTGCCGCTCCCGGACGGCGTGACCGAGCGGGTGACAGTGCGGACGGCGGCACCCGTTTCCGCCGCACCTCGGCAATTCCTGCGTCTGCAGGTGGATCTCGAGTGATGAATGATCCGCTCCCGAGGGGGCTGCGTGCGGCCCTGAATCGGGCGACATGATTCCCTGGAAGGGGAAAAAGGGGCGGCCGCCGGAGGGTTGCCGCCTCTCGTTTCGCGGTGTGGCGGAGCGTTTCGCCTGCCGGCCGGCGAATGATCCGGTGAATTCCAGTGTAGCTTCGGGTGAGATGGCTGCGGCAAGGCCGAGCTTTCAGGGTGGCGAGGATGATGCGGGCGGATCGCCGTCGCGCGCCAATCCTATCCAGACACCCCCCCAATGATGAAGATTCCCATGGCATCTGCGCGGATGCCGTAGTGTCCGAAAACTCGATTTCGCGGGAATGGTCTGATTTCCAAGGCTCTTCAGACTTGACCGTTTCTGTCTTTGAAACCGAAAGGACGATGGCCTTGTAAGCGTTGGAGAAACCCGGGCGAAATGCGCTGTCCTTGACCCGCGGGCTATCGTCGCGGCGTGTGCACGGCATACGAGATCGGGCGGACGGACTTCGACGTGGATTGGCTGGTGGCCGACGCCTTGGAGGCTTCGATGTCCGGGGAGGGGATCTACCGGATCATCCGGCCGACGCTGAGGGCTCCGGTCGTCCTTCCGGATCGGACGGTCCGGATCATGTCCTGGGGTTTCCGTTACACGCCGCGCGGAGGGAAGAGCCCGCGGACGGTCGTCAACTCCCGCGAGGACCAACTCGGAATCCGGCTCTGGCGCGACAAGTTCCGGTCGACCCGCTGTCTCATTCCCGCTTCGGCGTTCTTCGAGTGGGTGCAGGGCGACGGCGGGCGGATGATTCCGCTCCGGTTCACCCGGCCGGAGAATAAAGGCATCCTTATCGCCGGGCTATGGGGAGAGGACGAAGGTCGCGGGGAATGCTTTTCGATGATTACCACCGGGCCGACCGCGGAGATCGGCGCGGTTCACGACCGCATGCCTGCCGTCCTTGCCGAGGACCAGTTCGCGCCTTACCTGGCCGGGCAGCTCAACGGGTTCGGCCCGTCGAAGGTGTCATTGGAATGGGCCCCTGCCGAAAATTTCCTGACCCGGAAAAAGGAACCCCCGCCCGGTGGAGGGTGGTCCCAGGGCGAGCTTTTTTGAGATTCGGGGACTACCAGTAAAGTGTTCTCTTGAACATTTAAAAAATCGCGGTTACCCGTCTCCTCGTGCCGGCACGGGTGATCGATGAATTGCGCAGCCATCTGCGGGAGAAATTCCCGCGGGCGTGCGGCATGCAGCCTGTCCTGATGGACGATCCCGCTCCCGGGCCCGGCTTGGAACCGGCGGCATTCCCGCCGGGAGCGGTCTCCGAAGTGGTCGGGAGCGGAATCGGGCTGCTTGTCGCCGGATTGCTCGCCGAACCGGAAGGAATTCCGCCGCTGCCCGAATTCGTGTTGATCGACGGCAGCGATTCGTTCGATCCGGAGTCTTTCACCGCGGGGGTATGCTCGCGGTTGCTGTGGGTGCGATGCCAAGGCATCCGCCAGCTGTTGGGGGCGGCGGACCTGGCGGTCCGCGATGGCAACCTGCCGTTCGTCCTTCTCGATACCTGCGGGATTCCGCCGCGGGAGCTACGCGCCATGCCGGCATCCTCCTGGTGGCGGCTGAAGCTCGCGGCGGAGGCGACGAACTGCCGGGTGGTGGTGATGACCGCGGCACCCCTGGTGCCGTGCGCCGCCGTCCGCTTCTCGCTGACGGCCCGGCTGACCCTGGCCGATTTCTCGCGCCCCCGCGGGGAGCTGGTTTCGCGGCTGCGGGTGGTCCGCGAGCGGCTGCGGCACGCGAAGTAGCCATGTTTGCCGCCCTCCATCTGCCGGATCTGCCGGTCGTGGCCGCGCTAAGGCGCGACCCGGACCTCGGATTGCGGCCCTGCGCGGTGCTGGAGGCCGGTGCCGGCCATCCCGTGGAAAAGGTGGAACTGCCCCTCCTGGCGGTGAACGGTGCCGCGCGGACGGCGGGAATCGTCACCGGCTGGCCCTTGAACCGTGCCTTGGTGCGATGTCCCGATCTTCGGGTGCTGGCCCCGGACCCGGCGGCGCAGCGGCAGCTGCTGGAGGAAATGGTTGCGGCGGCGGAGACGCTGACGCCGGACCTGGAGATCACCTGTGCCGACACCTTGATTCTGGATCTGTCGCGGGCCGCACCGGGGCATGCCACCTCCCTCGCCGGCCTGGCGGTTGCAGGCGGAATGCTCCGCCACGCGCGCTCGTCCACGCCCGACCTGGCACGGCTGGCGGTCCGGGAGGAACGCTTGCACGGGCGCTGCGTTACCGCCGCGGACCTGCGGGGTTTGCCGCTGGCGCACCTCGGCCGGCTTCCCGGGGCCGCGGAGCGGCTCGGCCTCCTGTCGGATTGGGGGCTCCGGAGCCTGGGGGATTTCATGGACCTGCCGCGGCAGGACCTGATCGGAAGGCTGGGGCCGGTTGCCGGCGAATGGCACGACCTGCTGCACGGCAGGATCCGCCGTTTGCTCCGGCTCCACCGGCCCCCGGAGAGCCTTGAGCGGACGATGGAGTTCGAGCACCCCGTCGAGGGAACCGAACCCTTGGTATTCGCCTGCAAGCGGCTCCTGCATTCGCTGGTGTCGGGGCTGGCGGCCCGCCATGCGGCAGCGGGAGAACTGCGCGTGGAGCTCTCCCTGGAATCGGGGAAGAGAATCAAGCGGACGATTCGTCTTCCCGATCCCCGGGTCGGTGAGACGGACCTGCTGCGGCCCATCCGGGGGTTCCTGGATTCGCTCGCGTTGGACTCTCCGGTAACGGCGGTCGGGATCGACGCAGGGATCGCGGCACCCACCGCGGCACAGCGGGATTGGTTCGCGCGGCAGCTCCCGCGCCCCGGGAAATGGATCGAGATGCTGGCGCGGCTTGAAACTCTGGTGGGACCCGGCAGGGTCGGCATCCCCGTGCCGCGGGCCGGCCATCGCCCGGATGCCTTTTCGGTCCTGCCTGCGGACCAGCCGGTCGCGCCGGTCACCGGCGGCCGGCCCCCGGGGTCCCCGGTTCCGCTGAAACGGTTCCGCCCGCCGCACGACATCGCGGTGGCGTCCGGCGCCGGACCGGTGCCGCTGGCCCTTTTGACCGGTCCCCACCGCGGCGGGATCGTCGGCCGGCGCGGCCCTTTCAAGCGGTCGGGCGACTGGTGGGAACCCGGCGAGGCCTGGATGCGCATGGAATGGGACGTGGAACTGGAGGATCACCGCCTGCTGCGGCTCGCGTTCATCCCCCCGGGAAACTGGCAGCTCGACGGGATCTACGTGTGACCGCCATGAAATCCCGGGCATCCTTCTCCGAGTTCCACGCGGTTTCCGCGTTCTCGTTCCTTCGCGGCGCGAGCCGGCCGGAAACGCTGGCCCGCCGTGCCGCGGAACTCGGCTACCGCATGATCGCGATCACCGATCACGGCGGCTTCTACGGGAGCGCCCGGGCCCACGCGGCGGCAAGGGAAGCCGGAATCCGGGCGGTCGTCGGCGCGACCCTGGTCCAGGACGACGGTTCCTGCCTTCCGGTTCTCTGCGCGACCGGAGCGGGCTATCGCGCGCTCTCGCGTCATCTGACCGACCGCCATCTGGGCGAGAAAGCCCGCCTGGAGTCCCGCCGCGGCGACTTGATCGCGCTGACGGGGGGCCGCGGCGGCCCGGTGCTGCGCCATCTGCTGCACGACCGGAAGCGGGAAGCGCTGGCCGCCGCCGAGGCTTTGGTCGCCGCATTCGGGCGCGACAACGTCTTTGTCGAGATCCACAGGCACGCCTTGCCGGACGACGCCCGCTTGAACCGTTATCTGGTGGATCTGGCGGCCCATCTGAGGCTGCCGCTCCTGGCGTCCAACGAACCGCTCCACGCCTCGCGTGCGGACCGGATGCTGGCCGACGCCTTCACCTGCCTCCGCAACGGTGTCCCGCTGGATGCGGCCGGGGATCTGCTGGAACCCAACGGGGAAAGGCATCTGAAGACGCCGCGCGAAATGCTGGGATTGTTCGGGGACCTTCCCGCCGCCCTCGACAACGTCCGCCGGCTGGAGGACCGCATCGGCTACACGCTGGAAAACCTCGGCTACCGCTTCCCGGACTTTCCGGACGAGCGGGGGCAGCCGTTGTCCCTGCCGGAGCAGGGGACCCTGCTCCGGCGCTTCACCTACGCGGGTGCCGCCCGCCGCTACCCCGTGCTCGGCCGCAAGGTGAAGCGCCAGATCGAACACGAACTGGCGATGATCCAGCGGCTCGGTTTCCAGGGCTACTTCCTGATCGTCCACGAATTGGTCCGGTTCGCCCGCGGACGGGGCATCCTGTGCCAGGGGCGCGGTTCGGCCGCCAACTCGGCCGTTTGCTTCGCGCTCGGCATCACCGCCTGCGACCCGGTGGGCGGGGGCCTGCTCTTCGAGCGCTTCCTTTCCGGGAGCCGGAAGAGCTGGCCGGACATCGACATCGACTTTCCCTCCGGGGAGCGGCGCGAGGAGGTGATCCGGCACGTGTTCCGCAAGTACGGGGAGCGGGGCGCCGCCATGACCGCCAACGTGATCACCTACCGTCCGAAGAGCGCGTTCCGGGAAATGAGCAAGGTGCTCGGGTTCCCGGCGGTGCTTGCGGACCGGTTTTCGCAGCACGGCGGGGATTTCAGGGCCGAAGGGTCGGCGGAGGGCGGCAGGGAGGAGCGCGAGGCCGACTTCGGGAACCGGATCGCCAGTTTGCTCCCGCCCTCGCATCCGCGGCTGCCGGCGCTTTCCCGCCTTTACCACGCGGTGCTCGGGATGCCCCGGCACCTCGGCCAGCACCCGGGCGGGATGATCGTTTGCGACCGCGGCCTGGACGCGGTGGTGCCGCTCCAGCCCGCGGCGATGCCGGGGCGGACGGTCGTCCAATGGGACAAGGACGATTGCGAGGATCTGGGGCTGGTGAAGATCGACCTGCTGGGACTCGGCATGCTGGCCGCGATGGAGGACGCGCTGGCGATCTGCTCGGCGCGCGGCAGGCCCGTGGAACTCGCCCGCATCCCGAAGGACGACCCGGCGGTCTACGACCTGCTCTGCAGGGCCGACACCGTGGGGACCTTCCAGGTGGAAAGCCGGGCGCAGATGGCGACCCTGCCGGTCATGAGGCCGCGGACGTTCTACGACCTCGCCATCGAGGTGGCCATCATCCGCCCGGGCCCGATCGTCGGGGATCTCGTCCACCCCTACCTCAACCGCCGGTGCGGGCGGGAGCCCGCCGACTACATCCACCCGGCGTGCAAGCCGATCCTGGAACGCACCCTCGGCGTCCCCCTGTTCCAGGAACAGGTGCTCCGGATGGCCATGGAGGTCGCCGGCTTCAGCGGTGCCGAGGCGGACGAGCTCCGCAGGGCCATGGCGTTCAAGCGCGACGACGGGAAAATGCAACGGGTCAGCGCCACGCTGCGGGAACGGATGACCGCCCGCGGGATCCCCGCCGGGGTACAGGAAAAGATCGTCGGCAGCATCGGGAGCTTCGCGCTCTACGGCTTCCCGGAGAGCCACGCGATCTCGTTCGCGCTCATCGCCTACGCCAGCTGCTGGCTGAAGGTCCACCGCACGGCGGAGTTCTACACCGGGCTGATCAACAACCAGCCGATGGGGTTTTACCCGGTGAACACCTTGATCCAGGATGCCAGGCGGCATGGGATCCGGGTGCGTCCCGTCTCGTGCGTGCACAGCGAGGTGCTTACCACCGTGATCGGCGATTCGGCGATCCGCCTCGGCCTCCACCGGCTCAAGGACCTCGGCAGGCGAACCGCGGAACGGATCGTCTCGGCGCGGCTCGACAAGCCGTTCGGCTCGCTGGGCGACTTCCTGCTCCGGGCCCGCCCCGGCGCGAGGGAGCGCCGGGTCCTGGCGAAAGCGGGTGCCTTGAACGACCTGCCGGCGGTGGGGCACCGGCGCGAAGCCCTCTGGCAAGCCGAGCTGCCGCTCCACGAGGACCTGTTGCCCCCGGAGGCGGGGGCGGCGAAGTTGCCCGGCATGCTTCCGGCCGAACGCCTCGCCGCGGATTTTGTCACCCAGGGGGCGTCGGCGGGCGCACACCCGATGAAACTATGGCGGGAAAGTCATCCCGAGCCCCGGATGCCGCGGGCGGCCGACCTGCAGGTCCTGCCGCACGGGTGCCCGGTCGCGGTGGCGGGGATGGTGATCTGCCGGCAACGCCCCGGGACGGCGAAAGGTCACTGCTTCATCTCGCTGGAGGATGAAACGGGCATCGCGAACCTCTTCGTCAACGCCGGAACGTTCCTGGCCAACCGGATGGTGATCGTGACGGAGCCCTTTCTTCTGGCCGAAGGCCGGATCCAGGTTTCGGAAGGCGGCCAGGCGACCGTTTACGTCACCGCCGTCAGGCCGATGCCGCATTCGGATCCTGTCGTTTCCGGTGGCTCGCACGACTTCCACTGAGGGCCCGGACCGGGCGTCCAACCCTTGCCGGCGGGGCGGACAGCAACTTGCGGCGGACCCTCGCATCACCGCGCGCCGGGAATCCGTCAAGGCGGTTCGGTTCCGGAAAGCCATCGCCGCTGCCGCGCCGGCACACCGGGCGCAAGCGGATTGCGGGCCGCCGATATCGGGCGAAAGTCCGGCATGGTAATTCCGGCGCTGCCGCCCGTTCCGGACCGTTATGACGTCTTGCTCATCGTTCTGGGGCTGGCGATTTTCGCCGCGGCCTTCTTGCCGCGGGTGTTGTGGAAGCGCCCGCTCTCCATGCCGCTCGTGCTGTTCCTGCTGGGCTATGCCTGCTTCGCGCTTCCCCTGGGGCTGAAAGCCCCCGACCCGGCCGCGCATGGGAAGCTTGCCGAACATTTTGCCGAGGCGGCCGTCATCGTCGCGCTGATGGGGGCGGGACTGAAGATCGACCGGCCCTTCGGTTGGCGGGCTTGGTCCGGAACCTGGCGGTTGCTGGGGATCACGATGCCCGTTTCGATCGCCCTTTCGGCCGGTCTCGGCTGGTGGATCGCCGGCCTCGTGCCGGTAGCCGCACTTTTGCTCGGTGCGCTGATCGCGCCCACCGATCCCGTCCTGGCTTCCGAGATCCAGGTGGGAGCACCCACCCGCGGGTCGGAAAACGCAGAGACGGCGTCTGGCAAGGATTCCGCGGGCATGAAGGAAGACGAGTTCCGGTTCACGCTGACCTCGGAGGCGGGGCTCAATGACGGGCTCGCGTTTCCGTTTGTAAACGCCGCATTGGCCCTAGCCGTTGCGCGTGACGGGCCGGAAGGCTGGTTCCGCCCCTGGCTGCTGGCCGACGTGATCTACAAGCTCGGAGCAGGCGTGGGATGCGGCTGGTTGCTCGGATGGCTGTTCGGAAAGATCATCCTGATGATTCCGGCGGCCACCCCGACCGCGAAAGCGATGGTGGGACCCGGAGCGCTCGCCGCAACCCTCGTCATCTACGGGACGGCCGAACTGGCCGGAGCTTACGGATTCGTCGCGGTTTTCGTGGGGGCGCTCGCCATCCGCAGCAACCGCCGCGAACATGCCTACCACGAATCGCTCCACACCTTCGCCGAGATGACGGAGCGGCTTTTGACGGCGGGGATTCTCGTGGCCTTTGGCGGAGCCGTGGCAGGAGGACTGCTGGTTCCGCTGAGCGTGCCGCTGGCCGCCGTCGCACTGGCCATCGTCTTCCTGGTCAGGCCCCTGGCGGGCATGATCGGCCTGGCGGGATTTCGCCGGGCAGGCGCGAGGGAACGCAGGGCGATCGGCTTTTTCGGCGTCCGCGGTGTCGGCTCGTTCTATTACCTGGCTTATGCCCTCAACCGCCATCCTTTCGAACAAGGCCGGGAATTATGGGCCCTCACGGGCCTCGTGGTCCTGATCTCGATCTTCGTGCACGGGATAGCAGCGGCTCCCGTAACCCGGACCCTGGACGAGAGCCGCTCCGATTGATACCACCAGGAAAGATCGCTCCGAAGTGGGGGGCACGTGCGATTTGCCTGGATATCCGCCGTCCGGCCGTCCCCCCCCCGGCCACCGGAGACTGTCGATGGCACGCTGGGATGCCGAAGACATATCCGATTTTCTCGCTCCCGGATTCCTTCGGATGGCGTGACCCTTTTCCACCTCGTGAACGGATCTTTTTCCAACAGACCTTGTTGCCGGGCGACGTGAGAGCTAATGGTACGACTTCCCATCATACTACCGGCTTATCCAGTCGCACGATCCGACGCCATGAAAGCCAAGTCGCCCGATTCTCCGCAGCACAGGCTCCGCACTCTTCGCGTGGAGCTCCTGTTGTTTGCTATCGCCATCATCCCGATCGCCACCGTCATCTGGTGGTATTTCCGCCGCTAACCCGGATGCCATGCCCCTTTCTCCAGGCCTGCCAGACGGGACCAACCCCGGTCGAATCATGGGAGCTTGTGCATCGTTTGGCGAAACGGTCTGAAACGATCCGGGAAAGCTGGAAATTCCATGCTCGGGACGAGTCTCTGGTCCTAGGGAAGCCATCGAACAGGATCTCGTCTACCAAGCCCATCCAATTAGAGGCGTTCCCCGCACTTCGCCAGCCATTCCATTGCGAAAATCCCGCCGAGAGCGCCGCCATCATGCGCCCGAGATTAGGGGCCGGGACCGCGAGTGATCAATATCATAGGGAGGGAGCAGCGGAGCATCGCGGGCAAGATCCGGGGCCTTGCGGGCCTGGTCCGGGGATGCTGCAGTAGCACGGTCATGAGTAGGGGAGTCCGGGGTTTACCCCTTGGCTCCCCGACGCGTGGCGGCGGGCCCTATCGAGCGGGTCCGCCGCCCATCCCATTACTCCCAGAGGCCGGGAAGCAGGCTCCGCAGCTCCGTCCCCTTGGTATACCCTAACGGCACTTTTACTGAGGGTCACGGAAGGCGCGAACTCTTCCTGCAGTCTGCTCGTAATCATCGCGCTTCACACGGATGGCAGGGCCGGACGGCTTGTATGGGCAATGAGAGTGACGGGTAGCAATGCCTTACCCGGATCCTGCAGCCACCGGGACGAGGGAGAAGACTACCCATTTGAGCAGGTGTCGCCATCTTTAGATGTATGACAACTTTTAGCTGACCGGCACCCGCTCCGCACCAACAACCGGAGCGCCGAGGCCGGGAAACCCTCCAATGAAAAACCCAAAGAACGCCCTTAGAATCGCCGGCTCTCCTTGCGGAGCGGCCGCAGCCCTTGTCCTCGCTCTGGTGACCGGGAGAGCACCCGCGGCGGTCACCGCGTCGATTGCCCCGGAGTCTTCCTTCCCCGGATCGCCGGACTTTGCGACCTATGATCCCACGTCGCCGGGTACCGACGCGGAGCGCACGCTGACGCAGACAGCCGGCCTCAACCGCGTTATTTCCCAGACCTTCCAGCTCTCGACGACGGTGGACATCGGCCAGATTTCCCTGCTGTATGAGCGGGGAAAAAGCGCGACCCTCGTCCAGGTATGGGTCTTCGAGGTGGTCAACACGGCCGCGACGAACATCCAGGCCGATTTTGACAATGCTGTGAGCAACGGCTTCCTCCTGGACGCGCAATTCGCGATGCCGAACACGCCGG
>CBFGVD010000056.1:0-11259 GCA_965651965.1 uncultured Verrucomicrobiaceae bacterium
CCCCGAAGGGCTCCATCACCGACCTGGGCACGGAATTCGGCGTGAGCGTGGACGAAGGGCAGCAGGTGGAGACCCACGTGCTGGAGGGCGAGGTGGAGGCGATGCCGGCGGGCGGCAGGAAGATCCTGCTGAAGCAGAACGACGCGCTGCGCTTCGACGGCGGCGGGGGGCGGCGGATCCCCGCGGACGGAAGCTCCTTTTACACGGCCTTGCCGCCTCTACGGACCGACCGGCCGGCCATGATCCACTGGCCGCTGGAGATGGAGACCGGGCACCGCGACCGGGCGGAATTGCGCGGCCACGGAGGAAACGATCACGACATGGTGCTGCATGCCATGGAGGACGGCGATCTCCCGCGGGCGACGCCGGGGGTTTTCGGAGGCGCGCTTTCCTTCGACGGCAAGGGCGGGTATGCGGAGAGCAAGTTCCCCGGCATCGGCGGCACGGAGCCGCGCACGGTAAGCTTCTGGGTGAAGGTGCCGGAGGATTTCAAGCTGCGGGAGGGCTTCGGGATCGTCTCCTGGGGGCAATTCGCGGGGGCCAACCATGGCGAGGTGTGGCAGATCTCGATCAACCCGCTGGAAAGCGAGGGACCCCTCGGAAGGCTGCGGGTGGGAGCCCATGGCGGCCAGATCATCGGGAAGACCGACCTGCGCGACGGCCGCTGGCACCATGTGGCGGTGGTGCTTTACCAAGCGGAGCGGCCGGACATCGGCAAGCACGTGCTGATCTACCTGGACGGGGAGCTGGAGCCGATCTCCCGCCGCGCGCTGCGGGAGCTGAACACGCGCACGGAGGACGCCAGCCACGGAGTATGGCTGGGGCGCAATGTCGTCTATAATGCCAGCGTGCCCGGGCACCGCCACGGCGGCTTTTTCCGCGGGGAGGTGGACGAGGTGTTCATTTTTTCCGGCGCGCTCACGCAGGCGGAGGTGCGGGCGCTGAAGGATCGGAACGAACCGGCGCGATAAACGGCTTTCCGCATGATGCAATTCACCGGGTCGGCCGCTCGGTGATCTGGCGGGGCTGCTCCGCGCTGCCCCAGCGCACCCACGCACGTCGGCAAGCGGCCTTCCCTCCCCCATTCAGCGATAGTCCAGTTGCGCGCTCAGGATCGCATCCCGGTCCGCCTCGAAGCGGATCCAATACGCTGAGAAAGCCGGGGGAAACCCGTAATCGGCAGGAGTTCCCGCCGACACGGGGAATACCCGGTAGCGCACCCAATTCCCGTCGCCGCCGATATCGACTTCCGCCGTCACGAGCACATCCCGGTCGCTGGAAAGCCGCAGGGATTTGCGGTCGTAGGCGGTCATCAGGTAGGGATCGGAAAGCTCCCCGGCGCGGACGGCGCTGTCCTTCCACGGGCCGCCCTTGCCGCGCGGCTTGCCCATCTTCCAGATATCGTCGATGGCACCGGCCCACAGCGCGGCCTTGCCGTCGGCGGACCGGATGATGTGCCGGTTGCCCGCCTGGGCATCCGGGGCGATGCCCGTCATGATGAAGAGTCCCCGGTACGAACAGAAATCGTGGATCCGCAGGTTATGCGTGCAGACGGGGCGGACCTTGGAGAAGCCCCCGGCATTGTTCGCGGGCAGTTCGTAGAAGCTGCCATGTGCGTGGAAAAGATCGCGCTCCGTGGCGACCTCGCGCGCGGTGCGGCCGGGACCAAGCGGCCCTTCGCGATCAAAGGCGGGATCGCCCTTCGGCAGGCGCCAGCGCCGGCCGTTGTCGTCCGTGAAAACCACCGAGGCCGCATCCACGGTCACGGAGCCGACGGGGATTTTCGTGTGCTCCTTGGTATGGGCCAGGAGATCCGCATCCGCGGGTTTGAGCTCCAGCATCGCATCGAGTTCGTAGCCGCCGATGTCCGAACCGTCCGGGCCCATGGCGGCGAAGGCCAGGGTGCGCTTGTCCGAGCCGCGGGCCCGGACCAGGCCGCCGGCCGCCTTGTCTTCCGCGGCGGGGGCGAGCCCGGCGAAGATCGGATCCGCCCGCCCGGCCCGGGCATCGGGATTCGAGAAAATGAAGGAAGCCGTGACCTCCGCGGCATCCGCAAGCGGGACCAGGCGCAGCCAGACGCCCTTGAGATCCGAGAGGTCGCTCCAGCGGTATCCGCCGGAGCATTCGATCTCGCGGACCTTTTTCCATTCCCCCGTGCCCTTTGCATCGGTTTCCACGGCGAAGGAAAGCGGCTTGCCGCCCGGTTGGGACAGATGGAGCCCGCGGCGTACGTAACCGGAGATGAGGAAGGGATCGCTTGCCCGCCCCTTCCGCACGGTCTCCCGGACCCAGAGCGAACCGCGGCCGATGACCGGGCCGAGCTTGTCGGGAAGGCCGGGATCCGCGAACCAGAGATTGGATTGGGATTGGGGCGCGGCGATTTCCCCCTTGGCCTTGCGCTTGTTCAGGAACTCGTTCTTCGCGGTGTCGTCGCAGCCGAAAACGAGGCGGCCGTCCCACTCGCAGAAATCCCCGATGACCTTCAGGTAGTTCGAGCGCGGGACGATGCCGGCGGTATTCTTCGCGGAGAAGGTCTTCGGGAAGGTCCAGAAGGTGCCGTGCATGGTGGCCAGCAGCTTGTCGCCCTGGCCGACCTCGCGGATGCGGGGCCACTCGGTATTCCAGCCGTGGGCACCATCGTAGGAGTGCGAACCCTTCGGCAGCCGGAAGGTGTGCCATCTGCCGCCATCCAGCATCATCAGGATCAGCGAACGGTGGTCCCAGCCCATGGTCCAGACCGGATCCTTGCCCGGGTTCTTGTTGCCGCGGATGCCGCCGGGGCCGGTGACTTCCGTGAACTGGTTGCGGCGGATCACCTCGAAGCCGGTGCTCTCGCCATCCCAGGTGGCTAGCACGCCGGAGGGCACGTCCGGGCGCCGGGTCGCTTCCGCCCCCCGTTCGCCGTTGTTCGCGTAGATCAGGAGGCCCTGGCCGGAGTAGAGGCCCTTGCCGTGGTAGCCGGGCAGCTCCGCCTTGCGGCCGCCCTTGCGGGCCTCGTCGCGGAAGAGCTCCGTCACCTCCAGGGTGCTTACGTCCACTTCGTAAAGGGCTTCTTCCATGGAGGCATAGTAGATTTTCCCGGCAGGATCGCCCAGATGGCGCGCATTGCCCGTGGGACGGCCGAACATTTCCGCGTAGGGAATGGTTCGCACCCTGCCCTCCCCATCGATGGCGTGGGGACCGATGAAGAGCTGGCCGGATTCCTCATGGATCATCCGGTTGGCGGGCGTACCGCCGATGGATTCCGGCCGGATGATCTGTTCCAGATCCGGGGTGATCTCGTAGAGCTTGTCCGACGATCCCTGCGGCGAATGCGGTGCGTAGGTCACGACCCACAGGCGGCCCGCCCACGGCACCACGGCCCCGGTACCGCACTCGCCCTCGTTGTTGAACATCGCGAGGTGCGGGTAGATACCGGAGAGCTGGACGGGCTCCGCGGCAAAGAGCGGACAAGCAAACAACAAGCTGGCAAGAATACGCGGCATCACCCGGTGAATGTCGCTACCAGGCGAAGGTGACACGGCGAACTTGCGGAAAAGAGGCCATCGGCCGGAAGCGCCTGTCCCTCCCCTTTCCGCTTCGTTGCAAAGAGGCCCCCCGCGATCCCCCATTTTAGGGGGAAAGGGACGCTTTCTCCTGCCGCGCGGGGGGATGCGGGTACACGGTGCCGGGCTAGAGCATGCGCATTTCCCGATCCGTCTTTCTCATTCCCCTCGCCTGCGTCCCGCCCGCCGCCGGCGCGGTTTCCGGTCCTTATGCGGCGGATGCCGCGACGGTTCACCTTTTCCATCTGGATGAGGCCGCGGGCTCCACCGTGGCCTCCGGTACCGGGAGTTCCGCGGCACCGCTGCTGGCCTACGAAGGCGGCACCGCCCCCGCGAACGCCGCCTCGGCACAGCCCGCGAGCGGCGCGATCCTGGGCGCGGCGGGGTATTCCGCTGCCTTCGGGAATACGGCGGATATTTCCTCCGCGACCCTCGGCCTGGGTCTGGACGCGGACGGCTCCGGCGGCTTCCAGCCGGGGACCTCGACCAGCCCGGACTCCGTGACGCAGGCGTCCCTCGCCGGCACGGACGGCTCCTTCACGCTGGAGGCGCTGGTGAGTTTGCCCGCAATCACCGGCGCGGCCCGGGAGATCATCTCCACCGACAGCTCGCAAGCGGACCGCGGCTTCCAGTTCCGCGTCGATTCCGCGGGCCGGCTCGAGTTCAACTTCATCTCCGGCGGCGGTAGCGCCGCGCTGGCGGAGATCCCCTCCGCGGGTCCGCACGCCTTCGCCGCGGGCGAATGGTTCCACGCCGCGGTGGCCTACGACGGCACCGCGGGCACCACCACGTTTTATTGGACCAGGCTGTCCTCCGGCGCGACCCGGGCGAATGCGATCGGCAGCTCTGCCGGTGAAACAACCCTCCCCGGCGTGACCGGACCGCTGGTGATCGGGAACGAAGGCCGCGCCGCCTCCGGCGAGGGCCTGCTCGGCAGGATCGACGAGGTCCGCATCAGCAGCACGGCGCGCGGCGCGGGCGATTTCCTCTTCCAGCAAGACGACAGCGACGGGGACGGGCTCTCGGACACCTGGGAAATCCTCCACTTCGGCAATCTGGGCCTGGACGGGGCGGACGACCCCGATGGCGACGGCTACGACAACGCCGCGGAGCACACCGCCGGAACCCTGCCGGGCGATCCGGCCTCCAATCCCGGCGACAAGGACGGCGACGGGCTGCCGGACGCGTGGGAAGCCTTCCATTTCGGCGGGATCGCCGCGCAGGACGGCGCGGGCGATCCGGACGGGGACTTCGCGGACAACACGCTGGAGCACGACGCCCTCACCGGGCCCGCGAACCCGGCGGAATGGCCGGATACGGACGGCGACGGGATGAACGACGGCTGGGAGGAGTTCCACTTCGGCAATCCCGCCGCGGACGGCACCGCGGATGGCGACGGCGACGGCTACACCGACAAACAGGAGCATGACGCCGGGAGCGACCCCGCCGATCCCGCCTGGAGCCCCGCCCGCGCGCTGCTGGCGCACCGCTGGAGCTTCAACGGCAGCCTGGAGGACAGCACCGGCGGCCGCGGCGCGGAAATCATCGATCCGGACGGGAACGCGGCCACCGGCGCGGCGACCCTCGGTCCGAATGACGTTTTGTTGCAAGGCGGCAGCCACGCGGAGGCCTCCTACGTGGAGCTGGGCGGCGGCCTGCTCGGCGGCCGGAAAACGCCGGTCACGCTGGAGCTCTGGGCCACGCGGGAAAGCGTGCGGAACTGGGCCCGCATCTTCGATTTCGGCAGCGGCACCGCGGAGTATCTCTTCATGTCCTGGACCCAGGGCACGAATGCGGCCAGCGATCAGGTGCGCTGGCTGGACGGCAGCTCCACCCTGGCCAACAACACCGCGGCCCCCTACGCCGCCGGCACGAAATATCACATCGTGATGACCCTGGAGCCGCGCGCGGGCGCGGGCGGCACCACGCGGGTGACCTGGTATGCCGCGCCCGCGGATGCCGCCGTGCTCGGGCCGGCGCGGGGCAGCTTCGACACGCCGAACACCCTTCTCGACCTCGACGACGCGGTGAATTGGCTCGGCCGCTCCATGTATGCCGCGGATGCCACGGCAAACGCCCGCTACGATGAATTCCGCATCTGGGAGGGCTGCCTGAGCGCGGCGGAGCGGGAGAATTTCCACCTCTTCGGCCCGGATGCCGCTTCCTATGCGGATACGGACGCGGACGGCCTGCCGGATGCGTGGGAGGTTTCACGTTTCGGTGATCTGATCGAGACATCCGCGGGCGATCCGGATGCCGACGGGCGGGACAATGCCGCGGAGTTTGCCGCGGGCTCCGATCCCGGCGACCCGGCCTCCGTGCCCGGCGACACCGATGGCGACGGCTTGCCCGACGCGGAAGAGATGCGTTACTTCGGCGGCCTTTCCGCCACCCCCGCGGGCGACCCGGACGGCGACGGCGAGGACACGGCCACCGAACTCGCGAACGGCTCCGCCCCGAACAACCGCGCCTCCCTTTCCACGGATACCGATGCGGACGGCCTGCCGGACGCCTGGGAGACGGAGGCCTTCGCCACCCTGGCTTACAACGGCGGCGCGGACCCGGATGGCGACGGCTTCGGCAACCTGCAGGAATACCAGGCAGGCACCGCGCCCGCGGATGCCGCCTCCCGCCCCGCGGGCACCGCCGTGCGCCTGGTGCCGCTGGACGACGGGAACCACGCCACCAGCGAATTCGGCTATGCGGGAGCCTCCGCGATCAACACCGTCTCCTTCGTCCGATCTTCCCTGAAGACCGTGGGCGGGCAGCAGTTCGTCACCTGGTACGGCCGCCACCAGTACGATGCCTCGGCGGAATACAACAACACCATCTGGATCGGCCGCCGCACGCTGGGCTCCTCCGAATGGGAGGTCTTCCGCCACCCGAGCTTCACCGCGAACGCCATCACGGACGGCCACGATGTCATCAGCTACGGGATCGACGGGAACGGCTACATGCACGTTTCGTGGGGCATGCACGGGGATGCCTTCCACTATTCCCGCAGCACCGCCCCCGTAACCGGCACCGCGCCGATCGTGCTCGGGCCGGACACCACCATGACCGGGCGGGAGAATACCGTGACCTACCCGCAGTTCCTGAAGCTGCCGGACGGCGACCTGCTCTTCCTCTTCCGCGAGGTGGCATCCGGAAACGGCGACACCTTCCTGAACCGCTACGACACCGCCACCCGCACCTGGGACAACGTCCACCGCAGCGGGAATACCCAGCTCCCTTTCATCAAGGGCACCGGCTGGACACCGGACTACAATGCCTACCCGAACATGCCGCAGCTCGGCGGGGCGGACGGCGGCGACCTGATCCTGACCTGGTGCTGGCGCTACGAACCGGTGGGCGGGGATTCCCCGGCGAACGAAAACGGCTACCAGACGAACAACAACTTCGCCTTCGGCCGCTCCACGGACGCGGGCCTGACATGGCAACGCCACGATGGCACGCCCTATGCCCTGCCGATTTCCCGGGACGGGGAAAGCGGCGACCCCGCCACCGCGGCGGAACACATCCTGGAGATCCCGGAGGGCAGCAGCCTGATCAACCAGGCCAGCATGTGCCTGGATGCCGCGGGCAATCCGGTGATCGCCTCCTGGTGGGCTCCCGGCGCGGCCTCCGGCGACCACCGCCGCCAGTACATGGTCGTCTTCCGCGATGCGGAGGGCATCTGGCAGCAGCGCCCCGTCTCGACCCGCACGCCGGACCCCGCGGGCACGAAGTACGACGAGAACCATGTCCGCGATCTCGGCCGCCCGGTGGTCGTGCACGACGACGCCGGGCGGATCATCGTCGCCTACCGGGACAATGCGGGCGGCAGCAACGG
The DNA here is from genome assembly GCA_965651965.1 of uncultured Verrucomicrobiaceae bacterium. Lineage (GTDB taxonomy): Bacteria > Verrucomicrobiota > Verrucomicrobiia > Verrucomicrobiales > Akkermansiaceae > Haloferula. Next base: position 7,378 of record CBFGVD010000056.1, read on the forward strand.
CCTGACCATCGTCCACAGCCTGCCGCTGGCGGAAGACCCGCAGCGGCTGGTGTGGATCGAATTCGACCTCACCGCGGAAAACCTCGGGAACTACGAGCCGATCATCGACAACGAGCTGTGGGACCGGGAGCGGCAGTTGCATTTCCTGCACCAGGCCTCGGAAGGCGAAGACTACTCCGCCCCGGCGAATACCGCCTCCCGTTTCTCGATCCTGGAATGGGACGCGGCAGCCTACTTCGCGCATCGCCCCCAGCCCGCCGTGCGCTTCGCGCCGGGCGAAATATCCATCACCTGCGGGTCCGAGCCGAGCTGGAGCTACCGCCTGTGGAGCAGCACGGACATGGAAGACTGGGAGCCGGTGGATACGCGGGAGGGCACCGGGGCGGACATCACCTTCACCCGCGCGCCGGAGGCGGGTGAAACGAAACGCTTTTGGCGGGTGGAATACGTGGAAGGCGGATTCTGAATCCGCCGCGCGGACAAAAAAAAAACGCCGGCACCCTGGAGGAAGGGGCCGGCGTCCTGAAAAAACCGGGCGAGCTTAGCGGCGGGCGCCGTTCTGCTGCGAAGAACCGGAATTCACCGGGAAAGAGATCGCTGAAGGAACTGACATGGCTTTTGTTGGTTCGAGGTCTTTTGGGGTCGTCTGAAGGAAGCGGTGCTTCCGACTGGTGACGTGACCGTAACCTGATGCCGCTTGTCTCGCATTATGAAGACGGGAACCCGACTTGCGATTATGCGAATGCGTAAATACCGCTAAACACCCGTGGATTTACGGTATTCCCCCGGAGTCATGGAGGTCTGTCTGCGAAAAAGATGGCTCAGCCGCTCCGCATGCTCGAAGCCGAGCAGCTCCGCGATGTGGGCCAATGTATAGTCCGTCTGGGAAAGGAATCGCTGGATGCCTTCCACCAGCGTCTGGCTCAGGAGCTGGCGGGGAGTCTTGCCGGTGGCGGCCTTCACGCGCTGCTCCAGCAGGCGGCGGGAGACATGGCATTCGCGGGCCAGTTCTTCGATCGTGAGCATGCCGGGCCGCTGCTGGCGGAGCAGTTCCAGGAAGCGGCGCACGACAGGATCCTCGATCGCGTCCAAGGCGGTGGATTGCCGTACGATGAGTCCCTTCGGCGGGACCAGGCGCTCCAGCTTGATCTGGCCGAGCTGCTTGCCCTCCATCATCTCCGCCAGCCAGGAGGCGGCCAGGAAGCCCATGCGGATGATATCGGGATCGATGCTGGAAAGCGGGATGCGGGAGGTACTGGAGAATACCGGGTCGTTGTCCACGCCCAGCACGGCCAGGTCTTCCGGCACGGCGATCTTTTGCTCCAGCGCGGACTGCACCGCGCGGAAGGCGACTTCATCCCAGCAGCAGAAGAGGGCGCAGGGCTTCGGCAGGGAGGCGATGAAGGCCTCGTCCCCGCGCTGCAGGGTCTCGAAGGTGCGGGCCTTCCGCTCCGGGGTGTGGTGGCACAGCGGCTTGTGGCCGCGGGCCGCCAGCGCTTCCGCGAAGCCGATCTCCCGCTCGCGGGAGACATTGTGATCGCTGTAGCCGAGGAAGGCGAAGTGGCGGTGGCCCTTTTCGATGAAGTGCGCGGCGGCCATGCGGCCCACGGCGCGGTGGTCGCTATCCACGATCAGGTGCTCTCCCGCGGGATCGAGCAAGGTGCTCTGGAGATCGAAGACGGGCATGCCCTGCTCGCGGAGCGCCTTGGAGTGTTTCTGGTCCGGGCTGGTGGTGATCACGCCGTCGCCCTCGAAGTCCGCGAGCCAGTCCGGCTCGGCGGCGGTCTTGCCGCGGTACTCGAAGTGGATCTGCCAATCGTGCAAACGCCCGAAGCGGGCAATCCCCCGGATCAGGTTGCGCCCGTATTGGGTGGAGGTTTCGACGATGACCGCGACGTGCCGCACGCGGAAGTGCCTAAGGACGGACGCGGATCGTGGCGAGGAAATAGCCGTAGAGGCATTGCGTCAGCGCCAAGAATGTCTCGCTTTGAATATGGCAGCGCCGCGTCCCTCGGTTGGCTCCTTTCATCAGTTCCTTTCAGGGCAGGTGCCTCGCAAAGTTCCGTCCAGTCTCAATCAAGCATCCATCCTCAGCAAGCCAACTCAGGACAAGCCGTTCTAGCTTCCCAAGCGGAAATTTTTAGAATTCCCCGCGCCATGCTTGCCTTGAACTTAATCCAAGTCCACCAAAGTTCACACAAGTCCGTTTCGACTTGAGGCCAGTATACAATACGTACGGCATTTTTAGAAATGACATACCCCTGTAACAGCTTCACCTAGAGAGCGGCAGGTCCTCAAAAAAAGCTAACCCCTAGCGGTAGCTTGCTGCATATCCCTCTGGCACAGCATCGGCCCTTATTCCATAAGGATCCACAGGACCGAAGACGATTTGTCAATAACACCACCAAAAAAAATCACATACTACATGTGGTATGTATAAAATTTATATCGCCCCGCATAAATAATGCAAGCTTGTAGCGGAAGCTATTTTTCGCCAAATTCCCTACAGCTCGCTAGCCGAGACGCGAAGAGGCCGACCCGGATCACAACCAGTCGACCTCCTCGAAGAATCTTGAATCCGGAACCGAAGACCTTATCGGACGTGCCTTCCAAAAGCACTGATGAACAGGCTCAGGTGGTGTCCAAAACCGCCTCTGAGGTTCCGGGTTCAACTTCTTTTTGCCGGATAGGGAGCAGTCCGGCAAAGATGTTTGATGGCGGATGGATACCGACTTTCGTTTCGCCGCGCAAAGAAAATAGTAAACAAATTTACAGTTATCCATGAAAACGTTGATTTGTAAGCTTGCTTACAGCCTCCAGCAACGCGGCTAAGCTTCGGAACGAAATTCCCTGAATGGCCAGCGTAACGCACTGCGGTGCCAGATCATATACCGCCCTCCGCGGCTCCGCGGTTTTCCCCGCCATCCCGCATCAGCGCCCGGGAACCTTCACCGGTTTCAGCCCCTGCCCTTCGAAAGCAGCGTGGGCAGGCGCGGAAAGCGTGCGGGAAGCGGGATCCCACACGTAGGGCAGGCCGTGAACCGGATCGGCCGGCACGGGCTGGCCTTTCATGATCGCGAAGGCCGCGGCGCTCATGCCCGTGAGGTGCTGCGCGCGCAGGAGCCCCTTCCCCCAGGCCCGCTCTCCCACGAACATGATCTCCACCACCTGCCTGCTGCCGCGCGAAAGATGGCCGGTGTACGGGAGCGGAGGCGCGGCTATGGTCGCCCAGTCGCCGGCGGCGGGCTTGTCGTAGGAAGCGACGATCCCGGCGAAACCGCCGGAGTAGAAATCGAGCAAGGCATCCGGATCCGGCGGATATTTCGGGTCCTCGGTATCGCACAGGATCGGCAGCAGGTATTGCTGCACTCCCACATTCCACTCGCCCTTCATTACCCGGGAGAACTCGGCGGGCGGTGCCGCTTCCGGCCGCACGGCGGCTTCCCATGCCGCCGGATCGAACTGCTCCGGGGGCAGGGCCGGGATGATGTGGGAAAGAGCATGGGACTGCATCTGGAGATTGAGGAGCACTTGCACGGTCACGCCCAGCAAGGAGGGAGTTTCGACATTCCCGATGTGATCGCCCAGCCCCTTCGCCGCGCGTACGGCTTCGAGCGCTGCGGCCGCGTCCCCCTCCTCCGCGGCGAGCCGGGCCTCCAGCAAAAGCATCTCCGAAAGCCCCTTCGCCAGCCGGGCGGAGAAGAAGCCGTAGCGGTCCACATCGATCCCCGCGACCGATTGCTCCGGCAAGAGGCCGATGGCCCGGACCTCGTCGAGCAGGGCCTTCTCCTGCGCCAGCCACGCCCGCGCTTCCGCCGCATCGAAGGCAGCGGTGCCGGAGAGGTACTTCTTCAGGCTCTCCGGGAATTGGATCTCCGAAAT
>CBFGVD010000057.1:0-11241 GCA_965651965.1 uncultured Verrucomicrobiaceae bacterium
CATCGACCGCCCGTGGAGCGGGCTCTACCTGCGGAATCACCATTTCGGCGAGCCTTCTTCCCTGAAGGGGAAGCTGCGCCTGCTGGCAAAGGGGGATCCGCTGATGCGCAGCGGCCTCTGCCGCGGCATCGGCGTGCTGGACGAGCGCTTCCTCCCGCCGATGGAGCGCTACCTCGGCACGCGCGTGCACGCCTTCCCCGACGTGACGGACGCGACGCTGCCGGAAAAGCCGTATTTCCTGGCGGAGGAAATCCGGCGCAAGGCCGCGGGGCGCAAGGTGATCGGCCTGATCGGCATGGAGCGCCGCAAGGGCCTGCTGAACCTGATGCGCGTGGCGGAGAAGGCGCGCGAACTACGGCTGCCGTGGTATTTCGCCTGCGCGGGCCGCTACGAAAAGCCGGAATACAGCCCGGAGGAGCAGGCCGTCATCGCCCGCACCGCGGAGCGCATCGCCGCGGGGGAAATCGACAACCTCCACTTCGATCCCGCCGCCGGGCGGATCCCGGAGGAGGCGGATTTCAACTCGATCTTCGCGACCTTCGACGTGGCGTGGGCGGCGTACGAGGGGTTCCAGGGCAGCAGCGGCGCTCTGGGGAAGGCGGCTTCCTACGACATCCCCTGCCTGGCGACCGCAGGGGAATGCATCGGCGACCGGGTCGAGCGCTATCGCACCGGCCTCACGATCCCGGAGGGCGATACCGGGAAAGCGGTGGAAGCGATCCGGCGCATCCTGGAGGGGCTGGATTGGCAAGGCCGCCCGCTGGAATCCCGGCACGCCCGTTTCCGCGAGGATCACGGCATGAGCCGCTTGGAAAGCCTGCTCGGGGGCTTCCTGAACGGGGCCCGCGGGTAGCCCCGCAGGGCTTGGGAATGTCTTCATACCCTGTTGATTTCACGCGACAAACGAGCGATTCCCACATCTCCGGCTGACAGAAGAAAACGCTGCCGCGGGGTTGGCAGAAAGATCGCCAGCGGCTAGACCGTCCCGGCCCCATACGCTTTGTCATGCCGCACGCTTCCCATATCGAAAATCCCGACGTCATCCTCATCGGCAGCGGTGTCATGTCCGCGAATCTCGGCGCGATGCTGAAGTGCCTGGAGCCGGGTCTTTCCATCCAGGTGTACGAGGTGACGGAGGAGCTCGCGCAGGAGAGCTCCCACGGCTGGAACAACGCGGGCACCGGTCATGCCGGGATCTGCGAGCTGAGCTACACCCCTCACCGCGAGACGGACGGGACGGTGAAGGTGGCCAAGGCGATCGAGATCTTCGAACAGTTCGATCACTCCAAGCAGTTCTGGGCTTACGCCGTGGCCAGCGGCATGGCCGCGGATCCGAAGGAATTCATCAATCCCGTGCCCCACCTCAGCTTCGTGCACGGGCAGGACATGGTGGACTACCTGAGGGCGAGACACGAGGGGATGGCGGCCCACCATTTCTTCCGGGAGATGGAATTCACCACCGACCGCGCCAGGATCGCGGCCTGGGCCCCGCTGCTCCTGGAAGGGCGCAAGGACGTGCCCATCGCCGCGACGAAGATGGACGGGGGCACGGACGTGAATTTCGGCAACATTTCCCGCAAGCTGCTCTACTGGCTGGAGAAACAGCCGGGCTGCGGGATCGCCTCCAACCACCGCGTGGTGGACCTTACCCGGACGGAGCACGGCTGGGAGGTGAAGGCGAAGGACCTCCGCACCGGCGAGGTGCACGCGAACAACGCGAAGTTCGTCTTCGTCGGCGCGGGCGGGGGCAGCCTGAACCTGCTCCAGAAATCCGGCATCCCGGAGGCGAAGGGTCTGGGCGGCTTCCCGATCGGCGGGCAGTGGCTCATTTGCGAGAACCCGGAGATCGTGGCGAAACATCAGGCGAAGGTGTATGGGCAGCCCCTGGACTCCGCGCCCACCATGGCGGTGCCGCATCTGGACACGCGGGTGCTGGACGGGAAGAAGACCCTGCTTTTCGGTCCCTTCGCGGCCTGGACGACGAAATTCCTGCACAAGAAGGGCAGTTACCTGGATCTGCCGCTTTCCGTGAAGCCGGACAATCTGGCGACGCTGCTCAAGATCGGCGCCAGCAACCTGCCGCTGGTGCGCTACCTGGTCCAGCAGGGCACGCAGAGCATGGAAGACCGCATGGAGGTGCTGCACGTCTTCTACCCCGCGGCGAAAAAGGAGGACTGGAAGCTCATCGACGCCGGCATCCGCGTGCAGGCGATCAAGAAAACCGACGGGGAGGCGGGCATCGTCCACTACGGCACGGAGGTCATCACGAACGAAGACCGCTCGATTTCGGCGTTGCTCGGGGCTTCCCCGGGGGCCTCCGTCTCGGTGAACATCGTCCTGGAGGTGGTGAAAAAATGCTTTCCGCAGCTTCTGGAAAGCGCCGCGGGCAAGGCGCGCATGCGGGAGATGATCCCGACATGGGACACCGATCTCAAGAAACCCCGGAACGAGAATCTTTACCACGAGGTCTCCCGCCGGACCAACCGGATCCTGGGATTGGAGTAAAAGGGGGGGATTTCACCCGCGGGAGGCGTCCCCCGCGGGCCGGATATGGCGGGAAAGAAACGGATGCCCCCGGAATGAAGCGGGCAGGGCGGGGGAGAGCGATTTCCCGCCGCGGCCGCGCGCGCTTTCCTGTCCCGCGGCGGCGGCCTCCGATCCGTGGCCCGGGCCACAATCCGGCTTTCGGGGCTGGACGAGGCGGCACTTTGGCGGCACATAGACCATGCCCCCGTTACGAGGGGTCTAATCACACGACCCAAGCATTTCATCATGGATATCCAAATCGCCACCCTTTGCGACTTCGCCGCGGACTATAACGGCAAGCTCGTGGTTTCCGGTACTTTCGACACGCTGGCCGCCCGCGCGCTCCCGGTGGTTCACCCCATGTGCAGCCTGGCCCTGCGCTTCTGCTTCACGCAGGAAGATTCCGGCCGCCACAAGCTCTCGATCAATATCATCAACGAGGACGGCGAGTCCCTGGACCCGCAGAACATGCCCATCGAGCCGGAATTCGAAGTCCAGCTCCCGCCGGGCACGCCCTTCCTGACGCGCAACGTGATCATGAACCTCCAGGGCCTCCGTTTCCCGAAGTCCGGCATCTACTCCATCGACCTCGGTTGCGATGGCGAGCTCCTCATGCGCCTGCCCCTGCGCATCGTGCAGGTGAGCCCCCAGCCGCAGCCGGAACCCGTCGCCTGACCGCGTGACGGAGCCGCGCTACTCCTGTGCCCTGGTGACCGGCGCCTCCGCCGGCATCGGGGCCGAATTCGCCCGCCAGCTCGCCCCCTCCTGCCGGGTGCTGGTGCTTGTCGCCCGCCGTGCGGAACGGCTGGTCGAGCTTGCCGGCGAGTTGGAGAAGATCCACCCCGGCCTGCGGGTCATGCCGCTGGAAGCGGACCTGACCGATCCCGCCGCGCGCCTGCAGGCGGTGGGCCACATGCTATCCAAGGGTCTGGTCCCGGATCTCCTGGTCAACAATGCCGGGATGGGGGACTACGGCGAATTCTCCACCTCGGACTGGATGAAGGTGGAAGCCATGCTCCGCCTGAATATCGAGGCGCTGACCCACCTGACCCACGCGCTGTTGCCCTCCATGATCGAGCAGGGGGGCGGGGCGATCCTCAATGTGAGCTCCCTGGCCAGCCTGGTGCCGATCCCGGATTTCGCGGTCTATGCCGCCACCAAGGCGTATGTGACGAGTTTTTCCGAAGCCTTGCGGATCGAACTCCGCGAGCACGGCATCCGCGTGACGGCTCTTTGTCCCGGCCCGGTGCATACCGAATTCGGCGAAATCGCCGGTCGCGGTCCCGGCACGGACTTCGGCGCGCGGGAGTGGTTTTACGTCCCGCAGGCGCAGGTCGTGAGCGAGGCCCTGGCGGGTCTGGCTGCGGACAAGCCCCGTGTCTATCCCGGCCTGAAGGTCGCCCTGGCGGCGGCCGCGATCTCCCTGCTGCCCATCGCCATCGTCCGCCTCGTCATGGCCTCCCGTCCGCGGCGTTAAGCGCGCCGCGCCGCGGCCTGGCGGGTGCCTCCGGCCCTCGCCCGGCGCGGCATTCCGGGATGCGCCGGTCCGCTGTTTCCGCGGAGCGGTCTTGCACTTCCGGCCCGGCGGCGCGAGCATCCCGGGCATGAACCGCAGGTCCTTCCTCCGCTCCACCGCCGCCGCTTCCTTCGCCCTCGGCCCGGCCGGCAGCGTTCTCGCCGCCCTCGCCCCGGACAATGCCTACCGCAAGGACATCGGCATCCAGCTCTACACCCTCCGGGACGCGCTCGGCAAGGATGCCCCCGGCACCCTCAAGTCCGTCGCCGCCGCGGGCTACAAGCAGGTGGAACTCTACGGCTTCCCGAATTGCCAGCCGCTGATCGACGGGTCCAAGGACGCGGGCCTCGCGATCCGCTCCGCCCATTTCGAGTGGGACAGCGTGGTCAACCCGAAGGACGAGGGCATGTCCGATTTCAAGAAAACCCTCGACCGTGCGAAGGAGACCGGCCTCACCGATCTCGTCATCCCCTACCTCCAGGACGGCAACCGCCGCAGCCTGGACGACTACAAGAAGGTGGCGGACAACGCGAACAAGGCCGCCGCCCTGGCGAAGGCCGCGGGCATCCGCCTCTCCTACCACAACCACGCCTTCGAGTTCCGGCCCATGGAGGGCGGCAAGACGGGCTACGATATCTTCACCGCCCGCTTCTCCCCGGACATGTACTTCGAGGTGGATGTCTTCTGGGTCAAGGTGGGCGGCCACGAGCCCGCCGACCTGATAGCCAAGCTGGCCGGCCGCGTCTCCCAGCTCCACCTGAAGGACCTGAAGGCGGGCCTCAAGCTGCCGGAATTCGGCGGCCTGCCGCAGGATGCCTTCAAGGAACTCGGCAACGGCATCATCCCGATGGAGCCGATCCTGGCCGCCGCCGAAAAGGCGGGCGTGAAGCATTGCCACGTGGAGCAGGATCACTCGCCGGACCCGCTCGCCAGCATCCGCCGCAGCACGGAATACCTCGCCGGGCTCTGAGGCCCGCCTATCCGGCTACACGGAGACCTCCGCCTTGATGTGCGGGTGGGGGTCGTAGTCCTCCAGGCGGAAATCCTCGTAAGTGAAACCGTCGATTTCGCGAACCTCCGGGTTGAGCCACATCTTCGGCAGCGCCCGCGGGCTTCGCTGGAGCTGTTCCTCCGCCTGTTCCAAGTGGTTCTTGTAAAGGTGCAGGTCGCCGAAGGTGTGGATGAATTCCCGCGGCTCGTAGTCGCACACCTGCGCCAGCATCATCGTGAGCAGCGCGTAGGAGGCCACGTTGAAGGGCACGCCCAGGAAAAGATCCGCCGAGCGCTGGTAGAGCTGGCAGGAAAGGCCGGGCCGGCCGGATTCCGGCTCGTGGACGAAGAACTGGAACAGGCAATGGCAGGGCGGCAGCGCCATCCGGTTCAGCTCCCCGGGGTTCCAGGCCACCACCAGGTGCCGCCGCGAGTGCGGGTCTCCCCGCAGCCCGTGCACCAGCTCCGCGATCTGATCCACCGTGCGCCCGTCCGGCGCGGGGAAGGAACGCCACTGGCGGCCGTACACAGGCCCCAGTTCCCCGCTTTCATCCGCCCACTCGTCCCAGATCCGCACGCCGTTTTCCTTCAGGTAGGCCACGTTGGTATCGCCTTTCAGGAACCACAGCAGCTCGTGGATGATCGAGCGCAGGTGCAGCTTCTTCGTCGTCAGGCAGGGAAAGCCTGCGCGCAGGTCGTAGCGCGCCTGGCGGCCGAAGACGGATAGCGTGCCCGTGCCGGTGCGGTCGGAGCGTTCCTCCCCGTTCTCCAGGACATCGCGCATCAGGTCGAGGTAGGCTTTCATGAAGCAGGATTAGCAGGGAAGGGGAGGAAATCAATCGTCGCCTGTTGGAGACCGGCGCATGGCCTTCTTTTCGGATAGCTGGCGCTTCTCCGCCACCGAGCGCTGCTTGGAGCGGCGGGAGCGCTGGCGGTTCCGGCGGCGGTTTTTCTCGATGGCTTGCTTCTGGGCCGTCGCCTTGTCGCGTTTGATGCCCTCGAAGGCATCGCAGAGCATTTCCCGGGCGAGGGAGCGGTTGGCTTCCCGCGAGCGGCTTTCCTGGCACTTCACCTGCAACCCGCTGGGCAGATGCTTGAGGAAGACGCAAGAGTTCGTCTTGTTGATCTTTTGACCTCCCGATCCGGAGCCGAGGATGAAGCTCTCGTGAAGATCCTCCTCCTCGATCCCCAGCGCGGCCATCCGGGCTTCGAGCGCGGCTTGTTTGTCGGGACCGGTCATTGCATTTCGACGACTGAATTCGGGTAGACGGTCACCTCGAAATCCACTCCCAAGGCGGCCAATTTCGCGCACTGGCCGACGGTGATGCCTGTGCACACGTTGAAAGTTTCCGGGGGCGGAAAGACCCCGATATCCATGGTGCAACCATGAAGCGAATGGCCGGCCGAGGCCAGTTTACCGGCCAGGTCTTCCAAGATATCGAGACCGTCCGCGATCGCTTCGGCACGCGAGATGTCGTCGTCGTGCAGCAGGCAGAGATTGAAGCCGAAATCCTCCATCAGCTTTCCGGCCTTTGTCCACTTGGATTGTGGTTCGTCGGGAGACCACGAATGTTCGAACTCTTCACCCAAGCTTTCGAGAGCCCGCTGGAGATCGCCTGACGGGCCGCGGTAGCGAAGGATCACGGATGGCATGGCTTGGAGAGCTTAGAAGGCCGATGCCGCGCTGGCAAGGCACCGGCGTGCGGAGAAAGTGCCAAGTGCCGGGTGATCAGTGATCAGTGCGCTTGCAAAGTAGTCCGCCCACTCCGTGGGGGGAAGAACGGGTCCCAACTGCACAATTCATCCCACTAGCCCGCGGTATCGGGCAGAGTCGTCATTCCGGCCACTGCTCACTGATCACCCGGCACTTGGCACTTAGCACTTTATCCGCCACCCTCGCCCGGTAAGCCGCCGCCGCCGCGATGATCTGCGGCGCGAGGTTCGCCTCCGGCTTCGCGAAGGGCGGCACGAACCATGGGAAAGTCCCCAGCAGATCCGTGGCCACCGCCACCTCGCCGTTGCAGGTATGCTCCCCGCAGCCGATCCCGATGGTCGGCACCGGCAGCCGCGCCGTGAGCCACTCCGCCGTGGCGGGCACCACGCTTTCCAGCACGATGGCGAAGGCCCCGGCTTCCGCGAGTGCCAGGGCACCTTCCAGCAGCGCCGCGCTTTGCTCCGGCGTCTTGCCCTTCTTCTTGTAGCCGCCCTCTTCCAGCACCCGCTGCGGCAGCATGCCCAGATGTCCGCAGACGGGGATGCCCGCCTTCACGATGGCACGGACCTTTTCCGCCTGGCGCACGCCGCCTTCCAGCTTCACCGCCTCCGCCCCGGCCGCCACCAGCTTGCGGGCGCTTGCCAGCGCCGTGGGCGGGTCCGGATAGGTGCCGATGGACAGATCCCCGATCACCAGCGCCCGCGGCTCCGCCCGCGCCACCGCCGCCACGTGGTGGAGCATTTGCTCCAGGGTCACGTGGGTCGTATCCGGGTAGCCCAGCACCACCATGCCCAGGGAATCCCCTACCAGCAGCGCGTCCACCCCGGCGGCATCGAAAAGCCGCGCCGTGGGGTAATCGTAGCACGTCAGCATCGAGATCGGCGGGCCGGAGGCCTTCCGGGCGGCGAGGGCGGCAGCTTTTTCGGAACCGGTCACGATCTTTCGAGGAAGAGAAAATGGAAACGATTTACCACACCGCCTGCACCGTCACCAGCGGCGGCTCGTTAGAATCGAGGTGGCGGAGGTGTTCCGCAATCGAAACCTGATCCCCCGGCAGCACCAGCTCCGGCCGGATCTCCGCCAGCGGCTCCAGCACGAAGCGCCGGGAGGTCAGCCGCGGGTGGGGGAGGTCCAGGATTCCGCCCTCGATCCGCTCCGCGCCGAAGTAGAGGATGTCCACGTCGATTTCCCGCGGGGCGTTCCGCTCCGGTACCGCCGTGCGGCCCAGGCGGAATTCGATCGCCTGGGTCGCGGCCAGCAGGTCGTGCGGAGTCCCCGCGTAGCCGATCTCCACCACCGTATTGTAGAAATCCGGCGAATCCTCCGGGCAATCCACCGGCTCCGTCTGGTAGATGGACGCCTGCCGCAGGGTCCCCGGCACCGCGATCTTTGACAGCAGGTCCCGGGCTTCCTGCAAGTGCTTCAGGCGGTTGCCGAGATTCGAGCCCAGGGCCAGCCCGCAGGAGACGGAAGACTTGAAGACGTCAGACACAAGACCGGAGATTTCCGGATCGGCCGGCTTTCCTCAAGTCTTGTATCCGTGTCTTGTGGCGCGGCGGGCCTTTCCTTTTGGACTGCGCGGGCACGACCGCGCTTTGGCCTTGGGGGTGGAGCAGGCCGGGGACGCTTGTATGGAATCGACATGTCGATTCCGGGGAAGGCCCGGAGTGGAAGAGGCCTTTTCCCAAAAGCGGCGTCGTGCCACCGCAGCCCAAAAGATCCCCCCGCGGCCGCTTCATCTCCGGCCTTGCCTCCGGTGTCTTGGAGCGCAGCGGGCTTGCGTCTCACTTCAAGCCCAGCACGTCCTGCATGTCGTACAGCCCCGCCGGCTTGTCGTAGAGCCATATCGCGGCGCGCACCGCCCCGGCGGCGAAGGTCATGCGGGAGCTGGCCTTGTGCGTCAGTTCCACCCGCTCGCCGTCGGCGGCGAACATCACCGTGTGGTCGCCCACCACGTCCCCGCCGCGCAGGGTGTGCATGCCGATCTCCCGCGGCGGGCGCGGGCCGACATTGCCGAAGCGCCCGTGCACGATGTCCTGCTTGTAATCCGTGCCCGTTTCCTCGTTCAGGATCTCCAGCAGCCGCCGCGCGGTGCCGGAGGGCGCGTCGATCTTGTGACGGTGGTGCATCTCCGTGACCTCGATGTCGAAGCGGTCCTGGGTCAGGATCTGCGCGGCCTTCCGCGTGAGCCAGAAGAGAGTGTTCACCCCCACGGAGAAATTCGGCGCATAGACGATGGGCAGCTTTTCCGATGCAGCGAGGATCTCCGCACGCTCCTCATCCGTGTGGCCGGTGGTACCGATGACCAGGTGCGTGCCGTTTGCCAGCGCCGCGTCCAGCAGCTCGCGGGTGAATTTGTGGATCGTGAAATCGATCGCCGTATTCGCCTGTGCCATCGCTGCGGCGAGGTTTTCCCCCGAATCGTGCGTGGAGGCTACGGTGACGGCGTGTTCCTGGCTGGCGGCCTGGAGGACCGCCTGGCCCATGCGGCCGGACTTTCCGGTGACGAGGAGCTGGATCATGATGCTTCGGTATCGGGCTGGTATTGGCCGTTGAGACCCGGTTCGTAAAGCCTGAGACCCAGAATCGGTGCCATCAGGCGGAAATGGCGGTCCGCGGCATACACGCGGCAGGCATATTCCAGGGAAATGGTTGCGATCAGAATGTCGTTCCACGGAGCCGTGACTGCCCCGGCACGGAGCTTGGCGAAATTTGCCGCCGCTTTCGGCCAGACCCGCGCGTCGCTGCGGAAGTAAGGCAGGCGCTGCAGATCTTCCGCCAAGGCCGCGCGCTGCTCATCCCGCGCGCCGCCCAGGAGCTCCATTTCCACCGGACCGCAGATGCCTCCGTGCAAGCCGTCCCGCAAATGGGAGACGGCGAGTTTCACGCCGAGATCCCCCTGCTTGCGGAAAAACTCCACCCAGGCGCTGGTGTCAATCAGGACCACGGAGCTTTTCCTGCCGGGCGATATCGGCCGAATCGGCCGCTTCCAATTCGTCGTTCGTCACCGGGTAGTCGAATTCCCCCGCCATGACGCGGCGGGTGAAGTCCCGGATCTTCTCCCGGCGCATCAGTTCCATCGCCGCCTTCGTCACCGCGGGGCCCTTCTTGGTCTCCCCGGTGAATTTCATCACTTCCCGCAGGGTATCCTCGTCGATGTCGATGGTGATCCGCACGGGGGTAATATGATGAAAAATGATGAAAATTCAACGCGGAAAATCATCATCGTTCCGCCTCACGCGGGTAGCAGCCCGAAGTCCCGCAGCAGGGCGGCGAGCTGGGACTTCCCCGCATCGGTCATCGGGGCCAGCGGCAGGCGGAATTCCTCCGTGCAATGGCCCTGCAGGGCCGCCGCCGTCTTGATCGGCACCGGGTTCACGTCCAGCGACATCAGGCCGCGGAAAAGGGGATACCACTGCTTCTGCTGGGCCAGCGCGGCGGGGAAATCCCCCTCCAGGCAGCTCTGCACGAGCTTCACCAGCACCTCAGGCACCACGTTTGCCGCCACGGAGACGAGGCCGACCGCCCCGCAGGCCATGAAGGGCAGGGTCAGCGGATCATCCCCGGAGAGGATGGTGAAATCCTCCGGCAGCGCTTGGAAAAGCTGGTTCACCCGCTCCACGGAACCGCCCGCTTCCTTGATGGAGACGATGTTCTTGCAATCCGCGGCCAGGCGCACGGTGGTTTCCACGCCGATCTCCACGGCGCTACGGCCCGGCACGCTGTAGAGCATGACCGGCAGGCCCGTGTTTTCCGCGATGCTGCGGTAGTGGCGGTAGATACCCTCCTGGGAAGGCTTGTTGTAATAGGGGCAGACCTGGAGCGTACCGCCGGCTCCCGCGGCTTCCGCGGCCTGGGTTAGCTCGATCGCCTCCTTCGTGGCGTTCGCGCCCGTGCCCGCGATGACCTGGCAGCGCCCGGCGGCGTATTCCACGGCCAGGCGGATCACCTCGATGTGTTCCTCCATGTCCAGGGTGGGGGATTCGCCGGTGGTACCCACGGGCACGATCCCGGTGATCCCGGCCGCGACCTGACGCTCGATCAGGGCTTTGAAAGCCGCGGTATCGATACGGTCGTCGCGAAAAGGAGTGATCAGCGCGGTGTAAGTGCCTCGGAATGTCATGGCGGGCGGAGAATGAACATCCCGCGCCGCTCTTCAATCCGGGATGCAGGCCGGGGCGAAAAATCTCGGCAAACAGGCTCCCGCAGGGGGGCAATCCCGAGCCGCGGCATTCCCGCCGCTGCGGCTGGCGGCTTTCATTTCGGGGGAAACGGGCTAGACAGGTGCCGTGGAACCGCCCTCCCGATCCTTGAATCTCCTCGCGCTGGCCTTCCTGATCGTGGCCTTCGTCCTGTTGGTCGCGTTCCACTTCATGCCCCTGGATGACAGCACCCTCGGCTGGGCGATCTGGCCGGGCATCGTGGAAATGGGAAGGGAACTGGTGAGAAATCCCGAAATGCTCGAGTGGAGCGGCGGGTGGGACAGCGTCATCCT
>CBFGVD010000058.1:0-11232 GCA_965651965.1 uncultured Verrucomicrobiaceae bacterium
CACGTGGACGGACGCGACCTGCAGGGCGGCGTGAAGAAGTGGGGGTGGATCAAAAAAGGCGTCCCCATCCGCATCGAGATCGGCCCGCGCGACATCGAGACGCGGAAAGTCTGCGTCCAGCGCCGCGACCGCGCCGCCAACGAGAAGGAGTTCATGGACAAGGAGGACTTCCTCCGCACCGCCACCGACATGCTTCAGGAGATCCATGCAAACCTGCTCCGGCGCGCCACGGAATTCCGCGACGCGCACATCGTGCCCTGCGAATCCCTGGATGCCTTCCACGCGCACTGGGCGCAGGATAATCCGGGCTGGCTGCTCACCCCCTGGGCGGGCACGCCGGAGGAAGAAGAGGAGCTTTCCAAGAGGCACAAGATCACGATCCGCTGCCTGCCTCTCGACAAGCAGGACGAGCCGGAAGCCCCCTGCATCCTGACCGGGAAGCGGACGGGAGCCCGTGCGATCTGGGGCCGCAGCTATTGAACGCTTCATCAGGATTGCATCGGGCCGCCGGGATCGGCTAGCTCCGCCGCATGCGCAGCATCCTCATCACCGGCGGGAACGGCGGCCTGGGTATCGGCATCGGCCGTTACTTCCTGGAAAAAGATCCGGAAGCGAAGGTCCGGCTCGGCGTCCGTGCAAACCGCACGAATGCCGAAGCCCTGGCCGCGGAGTTCCCCGGCCGCTGCCAGGCCCTGGATCTGGAGGTGACCTCCAAGAAGGCATGGGAGGCCGCCATCGCCCGCATCCTGGAAGAAGACGGCCGCCTGGACGTGCTGGTGAACAATGCCGGCATGCACCGCGACCACCTGCTGGCGGCGATGCCGGACGAAGCGTGGTCCTCCGTGATCGCCGCGAATCTCGACGCCGTCTTCCTCGGCTGCCGCGCCGTGATCCGGCCGATGATGGCGCAGCGCTTCGGGCGGATCGTCAATATCGCCTCCCTCAGCGCGATCCTGCCGCCGCTGGGCCAGACGAATTACGCCGCGGCCAAGGCCGGGGTGGTCGCGCTCACGCAGACACTGGCAAAGGAGGTCGCCCGCGCGGGCATCACGGTGAACGCCCTGCTTCCCGGCTACATCGCGACGGAGGCTCTGGCGCACATGGACGAGGGGGCGGCAAAACAGGCCAAGGCGGGCATTCCCATGCGGCGCTTCGGCACCCCTACGGAAGTGGCAGCCGCGGTGTTCTTTCTCGCTTGCCAGGATGCGGCCTACGTCACAGGGTCCGCCCTGAAAATCGACGGAGGCATTTTCTAACAAGCTCATACTCATGGCACAAGGCGCGGAATTGCGGCAGAAGATCAAAGAAGTGATGGTGGAGGAGCTCATGCTCGATTTCGACGCGGCGGAGATCGCCGATGAAACCGCGATCTTCGGTGCCGGCGGCCTGGGTCTGGATTCCGTGGATGCGCTCCAGCTCGTGGTGGCCGTCGAGAAGCACTTCGGCCTCAAGATCGCCGATGCGGAGAAGGCCAAGGGCGTGCTCCAGAGCGTGGAGACCATCGCGAAGGCGATCGAGGAGAAGGGCTAGGGCCCGATGAAGAAGTGGCTCCTGTTTTTCATCAAGCTGGCCCTTACCGTGGCCTGCCTGTGGTTCGCGTTGACGCGCGGTGATTTTCAGAAGGGCCTGGACGATTCCACCGGCTTCTGGCCCGCCGATCCCGGCTGGGGCTGGGCCGTGCTCGGCACGCTCCTGGGCGGAGCGACCATTTTCCTGTCGGCCCTGCGCTGGTGGCTGCTGCTCCGTGCGCAGGGAATCTCCGTCACCCTGTGGAGAACGGTCGAGCTCACCTTGATCGGCAGCCTGTTCAATCTTTTCACGGTCGGGGGAGTGGGCGGGGACGCGGCGAAGATCTTCCTGCTCATCCGCGACAACCGCGGCAAGAAGCTCGCCATCACCATGTCCGTGATGGTGGATCACCTCGTCGGGCTGGTCGCGATGTCGCTCACGTTCTTCGCGGTGACGGCGGGGCGCTTCGAGGCGCTGGAATCCCAGAGCAGGCTGGGGGAAAAGGCGATCAAGTTCGGCTGGGTCTATTTCTCCGGCGGCCTGGCATTCATCGCCCTGCTTTTCGTCATGGCGAGCCCCTGGGTCCATGGCCGGATTCACAAGCCGGGGAAAAAGATGCGCTGGGAGATCCTGCGCCGGGTGCCGGAGATCTACGACGTGTACCGCAAGGAGTGGAAGCTCGCCGCCTGTGCGCTGGCGGCCGGGCTGGTGATGCTCCCGGTTTACTACGCCACTTTTTGGTGCGGGGTCCGTTTCGTGGAAGACGGGGATTCCTTCATGCAGGTATTCGCCGCCATGCCGGTGGTGGATGCCCTCAGCGCCATGCCGGTTTCGATCTCGGGGATCGGCGTCCGGGAGATCGCCCTGAAAACCCTGATGGAGGATCTGGCCGGGATGCGGAACGAGGTGGCGGTCCTGGGCTCCCTGGTGGGCTTCGCCTGCAGCCTTGTATGGGCGCTGCTGGGTGGCATTCTCTTCCTGCGCCCGGCGGACCGGACACCGATGAAGCAGATCGAGGAAGCCACCCACGCCGGATCATGAGCGGCATGCCACTCCACTCCGCTTGCGATCCGGGGCTGGCCTTGTGCCTGTCCTCCTCGTTCTTCGGTTACTACGCCCATCTGGGAGTGCTCAGCGAGATGGAGGCCGCGGGCCTGCGGCCGGGGCGCATCGCCGGGGCCTCCGCGGGTGCCATGGCCGGCGGCCTGTGGGCGGTGGGGCTCCGCGGGGAGGCTCTGGAGAAGATCATCTACGATTTCCATTTCCGCCGCGCCTTCTTCGATCTCGGGGCTTTTTACCGCTGGCCGGGCATCGTGACCGGTCTGGCAGGGAGCGGCCTGCTTTCGGGCGCGCGCATGCGCCGCTACCTTGCCCGCCGCCTGGGCTCCCTGCGGATCGAGGAACTGCGCAACCCGCGGCTGGAGATCGCCGTGGCGAATCTCACGAAGAAGCGGGGCGAGATCCGCAGCCGCGGGCCGCTGAATGATTTCCTCATCGCGAGCTGCGCCATGCCGGTGCTCTTCAAGCCGCAGCGGATCGAAGGGGAGGATTTCCTGGATGGCGGCGTGGCGCACGAGACGCCCTTCGACCACTGGCTGGAGGATTCCGCCATCCACACCATCGTGGTCCATCGCATCCGGCATTCCTCCTGCATCCGGGGCCTGCCCTGGGAGACACCCGGCGGCATCCTCGGGGCCTGCCACATGGTGGCTTCCAATGAATTGATGGACCACCGCGTCCACCGTGCCAAGGAGACGGGCAAGCGCCTGATCCTGCTGGAGACGGAGCACAAGCACCCCGGCCTGCTCCACGGGACCAGGTCCCGGGGATTCTTCGAAGCCGGCAGGGAGACCGTCCGCCGGCAATGGGGCGCGGGGAAGGACGCGCTCAAGCCCGCGCCCGCCGCCTGCGGAGCCGCAGCAGCAATCCGGTAACCGCCGCCGCGGTCAGGCCTGCCGCGAACCATACTTTTTTCGGCACCGGCATCCGCGCCTTGAAGCGCGTGACCAGCGGCCGGCCGAGCGCTTCCCCGAGGGTTGATTCCCACATCAGCGTTTTCCCGCCGTTCGCCACCGTGTCCGCATTCGACTCGATGGCCGCGGTGGGAAGATGGATGATGTAGCTGAGGCGCCGCTTTTCCCGCTCCTCCTTGCCCAGGGCAAGGGTGGCGAGGCCCAGGGCCTCCCGTACCCGGATCGTCCGGGAGAAGTCCACGTTCCAGCCCTCCACCTGCACGTCGAATTTTCCGGCCAGATCCGCCGCGGCGGCGGGCATGGGGCGCTCGCCGTCCTTTTTATCCGGGCTCCGCAGCGAATACACGGAGTCCGTGGAGATCGTCGCTTCCACCGTCGCCCGCTCGCCCGCGGTGCGGATCCGGAGGTCTTCCAGGCGGAGTTCCGGCTGCTTTGCGATCATTTCGCGGATCTTCGTCTCGAGGGCGGAATTTCCCCCCGCCAGCCGCGCGGCGGAAGCGGGGAAGGAGTATGCCAGCCGCGCGCGTCCGGAGCCGTCGGCACCGATCCAGACTTCCTCGCTGATGTCGAAGCACGCGGCGAGGAACAGGCACGCCGTGCCTGCCAGAATCCGCATCAGTTTGGCAGGGAGCTTGCACATCGGCAGGACCGCGGCCACGATTTAACCGCGATGCAGCGCGTTGTGGAGCCTGAAATCATCGACGAATTGCCTCCCGGTCATCCGGATGTCGTCCGCAGCCGCATCGACCTGAAGGTCATCAACTTCCTGATGGGGAACGAGCGTTGGCTCGCGCGGCGGATCGCGGCTTTTCCCGCGGCGCGGGAAAAAGGAGTGGTGGAAATCGGAGCGGGGGAGGGAACCTTGCTGGCGCGTCTGGCCAGGCGCTATCCCAGCATCCCGCTGACCGCCTGCGATCTGGCGCCGCGGCCTCCGGGTCTGGAGGAGGGCATCGCGTGGGATCAGCGCGATGTCTTCGAGTGCCTGGCGTCCGTTTCCGGGGGTATCCTGGCGGCGAACCTCTTCCTCCATCATTTCGAGAACGGGGACTTGGAGCGTTTCCGTCCGTACCTCGGGAAATTCGACGTGATCTGTTTCAACGAGCCCTACCGCACCCGCCAGACGATGACGGATGCGGGCTTCCTGCTTCCTTTCGTGGGCCGGGCGACGAAGCACGACATGATCGTGAGCATCCGGGCGGGATTCCTGCCCGGGGAGCTTCCTGAGCGGCTGGGTCTGAATACGGGGGAATGGCGGGTCCGGGAGGAAACCTCGTGGCGCGGCGGGCTGCGCATGCTAGCTTCCCGCGCTTGAGCGGAGCGGTGACCATTGCGGGCGGCGGATTAGCGGGGCTTTCCCTCGCGGCGGGACTGCGCCTGCGCGGCGTGCCGGTGCAGGTCCGGGAGGCCGGGAGCTACCCGCGCCACCGGGTCTGCGGGGAATTCATCTCCGGGGTGGAGGAGAGGACCCTGGAGGCTCTCGGCATCGCCGGGCTTTTCAGCGAAGCGCTGCCGAAGTCGGGCGCGGCGTGGTTCCGCGAAGGGCGGAAGGTTCATGCGGACCGCCTGACCGAGCCTGCGCTGGCGATTTCCCGCTACCGCTTGGATACGCTGCTGAAAGATCGCGTGATCTCCCTTGGAGCCGGCTTGACGGAGCGCAACCGCCTGGCCCGCGAGCCGCGGGAGGGCCTGGTATGGGCGGCGGGCCGCATCCCGGGGAAAAGCCCCTGGATCGGCCTGAAGTGCCACTACTCCGGCCTGGCTACCCTGGCGGATCTGGAAATGCACATGGGCCGGAACGGCTACGCCGGCCTGGTGGAAGTGGAATCCCCGGGTAGCGAGCCGGGTGGCTCGCGGTCCCGGGTGAATGTCTGCGGGCTTTTCCAAGTGGACCGGTCCATCTGCGGCAGCGGCCCGCGCCTGCTGGAGAACTACCTGCGTGCAGGCGGGAATGCCGCGCTGGCGGACCGGCTCGCGGAGGGTGAGGCGGATGCTTCGGCCTTCTGCGCCGTGGCGGGCTTTTCCCTTGGCAGACAGCGCTCCGATCCCCGGCTCTGCACGCTGGGGGATGCGGAGAGCATGATCCCGCCTTTCACCGGGAACGGCATGAGCATGGCCTTCGAGGCCGCTGAGCTGGCGCTCGATCCCTTGGAACGCTGGAGCCGCGGAAGCCTTGCCTGGGATGCCTGTCTCGCGGAGATCCGCGGGGGCCTGCACCGCCGTTTCCGCAAGCGCCTGGCCGCGGCGCAAGCCATGCATCCTTTTCTATTGAATGCCGGAGGCCGGGATTTCATCGAGGCCGCCGGCCGGGCCGGCATCCTTCCGTTCCGCCCTCTTCTTTCCCTTGTCCGCTGATGTTCCTGGAATCCCTCGCAACCGCCCTGCCGCCCCACCGCTACACCCAGCAGGAATGCCTTGCCGCCTTCCGCGAGACCGCCGCGTATGCCGGGCTATCGCGGCGCTCCCGGGCGCTGGTGGAAAAAGTCATGGGCAACGGGGCATCCGGCATTTCCGCGCGCAGCTTCTGCCTGCCGGAGATCGGCCCCGGCGTGGAGCGCGGCGCGCAGGAGCTGAATGAGACCTTCGAGCAGGAAGCCCCGGCGCTGGCCGCGACGGCCGTGGAGGCGGCTTTGGGAAAGGCGGGCCTCGCCGCGGGGGAGCTGGATGCGCTCTTCATCTGCACCTGCACCGGCTACCTTTGCCCCGGAGTGACCAGCCACGTGGCGGAGAGGCTCGGGCTACGGGATACGGCGTACTTGCAGGATCTCGTGGGCCTCGGCTGCGGCGCGGCCATTCCCACCCTGCGCTCCGCGGCGGGCTTCCTGGCAGCCCACCCGGGCGCGAAGGTCGCCACCGTGGCCGTGGAAGTCTGTTCGGCCGCCTTCTATGCCGACGACGACCCGGGGGTCCTGATTTCCCTCTGCCTCTTCGGCGACGGTGCGGCGGCAGCGATTTGGTCGGATGCCGCGGGGCCGGAGAAATGGCAGGCCGGACATTTCACCACGGTGCACCGCCCGGAACAGCGGGAAAAGATCCGCTTCGTCAACGCGGGCGGGAAGCTGCGCAACCAGCTCGACAAGACGGTGCCCGGCCTGGCCGCGGAGGCCGTGGCGGAGCTCTACGCGAAACGCCACGCCGATCCCGACCGCATCCTTGCCCACTCCGGCGGGCGCGACGTGATCGAGGCCCTGGAAGCCGTTCTCCCCGCCGATCTCGCGGAGACGCGCGAGGTGCTGCGCGAGCACGGCAACATGAGCAGCCCTTCCGTCCTCTTCGCCCTCGACCGCGCCCTCGCCACCGCGAACGGGGATCGCCGCTGGTGGCTTACCGCCTTCGGCGCGGGCTTCGCCGCCCACGCCTGCGAGGTCTGGAGAACGGGTTCCTAACCCGCTTCTTCCAAACGTAGGCGCGTTCGTGAGAACGCGGGAGCCGGGGTCAGGTCGCCGGTGCGAGTCTCTGGAGAGCCCGGCCCGCGACAAAAGCCCCGAGGGGGATCAGAAGGTATTCAGGCATTCCTTCCCACCACGCGATGGGCGTCAACGCGATGAGATCCACCAGCGGAATCCCCGCCAGCAGGGCTGAAACGTAGGCTGGAATCGGCTTGGAGTATTTCGTGAAGGCAATGGCCATCCACACTGCGAATGGAACCATGCCCGCCAAACTCATCTGAGGCCATCCCGCCATCGTGAGGCATGGCATCGCCAGAAGGGGAAAGAGGAGAAGGCACTTCCAAATCAAGCGGGGTCCCGCTGGGGCGTCGTCCATGCCCTCGTAGCGCGCGGAAAGGGACAGCCCGACAATGTAGGCAAATAGTCCGAGCGCATAAGGCGTCAGGGTCATCAAATTTCCCAAGGCAAATTTCCATGGTTCGACCCCTAGCTCTCCGGCAACCCGCGGATCTTGCATGATAGAGGCCAGGCCCAGCGCGTAAAGCCCGGCACGGCAGAGCCCCATCGGGATCACCGCCCAAATCGCTTGCTTGTGATAGCGGGTATAGATGGCAATGCAGGCGAGGATGCCCAGTGCACAGACGCCGCAAGCAAGGGATTCGCGAAACGCGAGGATACAGCCAACGGACGCGCACAACAGCGAGGCGGCGAGATAGCTCCCCGGTTTGAAGAGCCCTGAAGGAAGCGCTCGTTCCGGCCGTCGTTTTTCATCCCAAGACCGGTCGAACCAATCGTTGGCAAGATTCCCTGCGAAATAGAGCAGGAGACCCGCCAGCGAGATGAGTAACGGCGGCCGCGAGACGACCTCGTAGACGTCCGAATCAATGGCAAGGGCCACACCAAGCATCCACCCCAAAAACACGTTGCTCACCACGCTCGGCGCGTTCGCGATCCGCAGCGTGGCCAGCAGGGCCCGCGCCTTTCCCGGCTTGCTCATTCTCCCAGCACCCAACGGTACTCCGCCGCGATTTGTTCCTCCACCGGCCGCTGCATGGCGGCGGGCAGCACGCCCCAGGTGTAGGTTTCGATCTCCCAATGCTGGCAGATTCCCGGCATTTCCTCCGCCAGTTTCAGGGCTTCGCGGGCATTTTCGCGGGTGCTGGCGAGCGGCGGAGCGGGCTCGGCATCCAGCGGGATGTGGAAATGCACCCGCCATTCCTCCGCGTTCCCGCCGTCTTCCGTCTCCAGCGAGGCGATCCCGTCCGGCAGGTCCGTGTAGCGCTCGATCCGCCCGTCGCGATGCCGTGCCAGCACCTGGTGCAGGTAGGTCGGTTCGTCGAAGGCTCCCACCGCCTCCACCGCTCCCGGCACGCGCGGGTCCAGCGCCAGGGCCGCGGAAAGGTGGATCTTGGAAATCCGCAGGCCCTCGCCGCGCAGCGCCTTCAGCGAGCTACGGGCATCCTCGTACTGGAGCGCGAAGTGACAGCAATCGTAGTTGATCCCGATCCGCCGCTTGATCTGCTCGTGGTCCGGGGCCGCGTTGAGCAGGCGGTCGAAGAAACGCAGCGTCTCCTCCGTGTTCTCGAAATGGCCGCGCGGTTCCGGTTCCATGCCCAGGTGCAGGTCGCGGTCCGAGACCTCGCTCAGGGCGTCCAGGAAGCCCGCGAGCTCGACGAGCTGGGAAAGGATCAGCTCCTCGTCCGCCTCGAATTCCTTGAAGGAGCCCGGCAGCGTGGACACGGAGCCCTCGATCCCCTGCGGCACCAGTTCGGAAATGATGGTGAAAAGCTCCTTGGTGTATTCCAGCCGCGCCGGATCGGTCCAATCCGGGCGGAAGACATTCCGCTTCACCGGCGTGCCCGCGCGGAAGTCGCCGTAGGGGAATCCGTTGATGGTGAAAACGTAGGCATTCTCCGTGAGCAGCCAGTCCTTGAAGCACGCCAGGGCATCCCCGCACAGCAATTCGTTGGCCGCCTTGGCCGAAAGCCGCAGCCCGATCGCGAACGCCTCCTTCTCCGCCACCAGGTCGCGCACCCGCATCGCGTGCGTGGAGATCGCGCGGAAGGTGCTCTCCCAATCCTCCGCGGGATGGATATTCGTGCAGTAGGCGAGGTGACCGTGCGGGAAACGCATGCCGCTAGGATTGGCCGGATCCCGCGGCACCGCAAGAGCCCGTCACGCCGTTTTCAGCGCCACCACGGTGAGCACCTGGGAGTCCTCCTCCACCGGGCAGGCGGGGTCGAAATCGGCGACGGCATGGAGCGGCTCGAAGCCCGCCTTCGCCAGCATCCCGCGGAGCTGCCGGGCCGTGAACCAGCGGATCACCTGCTCCGATTCATGTTCCTCCTCCGGCGCGCCGTCCGGGCCGCTCAGCAGGTAGCGGTGCTCGCGGGTCAGGATGCGGGCCTTCCGGTCCAGCCGGTGGCGTGTCCGGACCGTGGCGGTCTTTCCTCCGGGGAGTTCCGCGTGGTGATCGTCGTGCCATTCGCCCTCGGGCAGTTCGCGGTGGAGTTCCGCCATGGGGATGAAAACGCTCAGGTAGAGCACGCCGCCGGGGATCAGGAGCTTGTGGAAATGGCGCAGCGCCGCGGAGGGATCGGCGGCAAGCTGGAGGGTGAAGGCGGGAACGAGCACCGAGGTGTAGGTTTTTCCGGGATCGAAGGCGGTCATGTCTCCCTCGTGGAGCACCGGCTTCAGTCCCCGCGCCGCCGCTTCCTGCCGGCAGAGATCCAGCATCTCTGAGGAAAGCTCCAGCCCCTCCACCCCGTGGCCTTTTTGCAGCAGCGGGAGCAGGAGGCGGCCGGACCCGCAGCCGATCTCCAAGGAGGGTCCGGGATATTCCTGGAGCGTGTCTTCCAGCAGCGGAAGTTCCGCGGGTTCGCCTTCTTCCGACCAGAAGGCGTCGTGCAGCCGGGCTTCCAGGGAGGTGTAGGAGTTCACGGGCGGAGCCTGGGCCGAAAAACTGACAGGAACGAGCGGGAAAAAGCGGGCGGAAAGGGCGTATGATCCGCCCGATGAAGTTCGCGATCACCTTCCTGGCGGCACTTGCCCTCCCGCACGCCCTCCATGCGGAGGAAACTTTCCGGAATCCCGTCAACCCTTCCGCCGATCCATGGCTCGGCTTCACCGAGGGCCGCTATCACCTCTCCACCACCCGGGGGGACCGGGTGATGCTGTGGAGCGCCCCCTCCATCGCTGGCCTGAAGGACGCTAAACCCGTCACGATATGGGGAAAGGGGAAGGGGGTATGGGCGGCGGAATTCCACCGGCTGAAAGGGAAAAACGGCCTGCGCTGGTACTGCTACTTCACCAAGACCGACGGGGAGGATGTCCGCCACCGGATGTTCGCGGTGGAGAGCAAGACGGATAGCATCCGGGGTCCGTACGGCGAACCGGTGCAGATCCTCACGGACCCGGAGGACGAGTTCTACGCCATCGACGGCACGGTCTTCGAGCACCGCGGACGGATGTATTTCATCTGGGCGGGCCACCCCGGGCACCGGCTCTACATGTCCCGGATGAAGGATCCCTTCACGCTCCGGGGCGACCGCGTGATGATCCCCGCCTCCGGCTTCGGCTGCGAGGAGGTAAGGGAAGGCCCGTGCATCCTGAAACACGGCAGGAACCTCTTCCTGACCTATTCCGCCTGCGACACGGGCAAGCCGGATTACAAGGTCGGCTACCTGTGGATGGACGAGAGGAAAAACCCGATGAAGCCCGCATCCTGGACCCAGGAGCCGGAACCCCTGCTGGAGCGGAACGACGCCGCGGGCGTCTTCGGGCCCGGGCACCACAGCTTTTTCAAGTCTCCGGACGGGAAGGAGGACTGGATCGCCTACCACGGGAAGACGACAAAGGAGTACACCTACCGGGGCCGCAGCTCGCGGGTGCAGAAGCTGGAGTGGGACAAGGAGGGCTTTCCGAAAAAGATCGTCCCGCTCGCGCTGGACACGCCCGTGGCGCTGCCTTCCGGGGATCCGGGGAAGTGAAAGGACCGCGCGTCAGGCGCGGTCCCGGGTGCCGGAGGCTGTCGGGATCCGGCCTCCGCTACCATAGTTCCGCGATGGCCCGATCGACTTCCGCTCCCGTTTGGGCGCGCATGTTCGCTTCGAGGATCAGCCTGGAGGCTTCCCTGCCGCGGTCCGTATGGGCTGTCAGGGAGGTTCCTTCTCCCTTCATCGCGAGGGCGGCGGCGTCCTTCGGATGATCTTCCGAAAGTTTCTCCACCAGCAGATCGCGGATTTCCGCCTTCATCCCGGGTTCGGAGAGTTTCGCCTCCTTCTGTTCCGCCGATAGGCCGCCGAATTCCTTGGCGCGTTTGTAAACCGCCAGTTCCTTGCCGTATTCCACCCACGCCTCCCAGG
>CBFGVD010000059.1:0-11216 GCA_965651965.1 uncultured Verrucomicrobiaceae bacterium
CGCAGCATCCTTTCCCCCTGCGGGGTGAAGACGAGCACGGCACCGGCCACGGCGATGACAAAAAAGCCCGCCCGCAGCCACGGAAAACCGCCGCCTGGTTTCGGGCTTCGCGCGCGCACTCCCTGGATGTGATTCGGGTCCCCTTCGCTCATCTGGAGCAAAGACTATCCGCGGCTGCGCGCGCATTCCAAGGGCGAAGGCGCGGGAAGCATGTGTTCGCGTTTTCCGTCGCGTGTCGCCCGACTCATACGGCGGCGAAGCCCGCCATGATCCGCTCCAACTCCTCGCGATCCAGCGCGTCGAAAGCGGATTTCTCGGTCGAATCGATATCGAGAACGGCGATCACGGTGCCGCGGGCATCCTTCACCGGCACCACAATCTCGCTTTCCGAACGGCTGTCGCAGGCGATGTGGCCGGGGAAGGCGTGGACATCCGCCACCACCTGGCTCTCCCCGGCGGCCCAGGCGGTCCCGCAAACTCCCCTGCCCCAGCCGATGCGGGAGCAGCCGGGCGTGCCCTGGTAGGGACCGATGACGAGTTGTCCGCCGAGCACGCGGTAAAAGCCGGTCCAGTAGGCGTGCGGCATCGCCCCGTGCAGGATGCAGGCGGCCGCGGCCATGCGGGCGATGGCATCCGGCTCCCCCTGCCACAGGGCATGCAGGCGTTCGCGCGCGGCGGCGTAGAGGGCCTTCTTTTCCTCGGCGGAGGGGATCATGGCGGCAGCGATAGCGGGCCGGACCTCGCCACGGCAAGCGGCATCTCCAGTCTGAGCCACGGAAAAAACTCCGGGATGGCAAAGGAAGGGCACCCTGCCATTCTCATGCCGACCCCAGCCCGGCCAAGGTCCGGAGTCATCCGAATCTTCCTGAACACGATCCCGAGAACGGAAAGATGAAATTCTTCCCTTGGAAAGCCTGTGGCGCGGTCGTCCTGCTGGTGGCTGCATATGTAGCGGGAACCCTTTATCCACATGCCGTGATTCCCACAGGAAAGTCCGGAGCGGACGGCACTTCCCCCGGCCCTTCTTCATCCGCGCGCGAAAGAATGCGCTTCTCGCCGGAGCGCATGGCCCGGGATGGCGTGCGTTCAAAGATCGCGGTTCCTTTCCAGCCAGGCGGAGCGCGGGAGTGGTTCCTGACGAAAGGCCGGGAGAATTGCGGCGAGGGTCACGCCGGGTTCCTGCGGCTGATCCAGAATTGCATCAACCTGGACGAAGCTCCTGCGGCGGAGCTCGCAAAGGAGTTGCGGACGATGCTGGCTCTTTACGAGGAGGGCGATCCCGGAATGCGTGCAGCCTTCGGCGATGACGCGGACCAGCTTGGAATGGCGCTGCGGGTGGCGGTTTTCCGGCTTTCCCAACTCGATCCGCGGGCGGCAGCACGTTTTATCGGGGAAGACCCCGGCCTCCCCAATGCGGACACCTTCCAGGAGATGGTCTTCACGAACTTCGCCCTGGCGGACCCCGCCGGTGCCGGGGAGGCCGTGGCGGCCATGGGAACGGAGCGGAGGCGCAGCGCCTTGGAAGGGTCCATGGCAGCGCTCACGGAGAAAGACCCGGAGGCCGCCCTGGCGCTTCTTTCACGTTTTGATGATCCAGAACACGACAACGAACGGCGCAAGCTGGTGGAGCGGATGGTGGTGCGGGATCCGGAGCGGGCTCTCGCCATGGCCTCCGCGCTGGTGGAGGCGGGCCGGAATCCGGAGGTCTTCGGGGCGCTGGCATCCGCATGGATCGGGAAAGACGAGGCGGCGGCACGGGAATGGGCAAGCGCCTACACAGGCCCGGGGGAACTGGGAGTGAAAGAAGCGCTGGTCCGCCATTCCCTGGGACGCGATCCGGCGCGGGCTGCCCGGGAATTTTCGGCCCTGGGAGACCAGGCGGCGGGATTGGAACGGACTGGCCGCGAAATCGCCCGGGACCTCGTCGTCAAGGACCTGCCCGCGGCCCGCGGGTGGGTGGCAGGCCTGCCGCCGGGCGAAGCGCGCAATGCGGCCGAGAGCGCGATGCTGGACGTATGGGTGGCGGAACAACCGCTGGAAGCCGCCGGATGGATCGGGGAGATGCCCGCCGGGGCAAGACGGGACGAGGCGGTGGCCCGCCTTTCGCTCCAGCTCATCCGCCTCTCCCCTGCGGAAGCGCTGGAATGGGCCGACTCCATCGGTGACGCCGGGAAGCGGGCAAGCTCCCGCGAAACGGTGCTGGAGCAATGGCGGTCGCAAGATCCCGCTGCGGCGGACAAGGCGGCGGGGCTGGAAGCGCCCTGACAAAGGGCGGTTCCCGTGAATCGCAGGCGCGGTGGTGACACCGGCAGGAAGGATCCCCTCAGGCGGCTACTTTCTCTGCGGGTGGAGCGCAGCTCCCCACCGCGTCACGGTTCTTTGTCAACCGGCCGCGAGCCGCTCGCCGAGGACATTTCCCAGCCTGTCCAGCATGTCCAGCCAGCTCGGGTAGGCGCCGGTGCGCTTGGCCAGGGCTTCGGAAACCGTCTGGTGCAGGGTCAGCAGGGTCTTGCCGCCTTCTTCCCGGAAGGTGAGCGTGAGGATCGTTTCGTCCGGCCATTCGGGATCGTGGCCCGCGGCGGCGGAGGAGATGCGGTTTCCCGCGGCATCCGCCATGGAGAGACGGTAAACGAGGCGTTCCGGCGGGGCGATTTCCAGATACTCGCCGAGGCACCAGCATTCGCCGAAGGCGGGATTCCGGATGCAGGAAAGGAAGCCGCCGCCCTCGCGGAAATCAAAACGTTCGAAATGGATCTCGCAGCCTTGCGGCGCGTGCCACTGTTTGAGGTGCTCCAGCTCGGTCCAGGCCCGCCAGAGCAGTTCGCGGGGTACGGTGAAGCTGCGGGAGATGAGGACTTCGGCGTCGTTGCCGGGTTCAATCATGCTTTTCATCGGTGTTCTTCAGTTGGTTCAGGTAATCTTCCAGGCGGTCGAAGCTCTCCTCCCAAAAACGGCGGTAGCTCTCGATCCAAGCCTGCGCCTCCTTCATCGGGACCGCGCGGAGGCGCAGCGAGTGGACCCGGCCATTCCGCTGCCGCTCGATCAGCCCGGCCTTCTCCAGCACGCCCAGGTGCTTGGAGACCGCGGGCAGGGACATCTCGTGCGGCTTGGCCAGATCCGTCACCCGCAGCTCGCCGCGGGAAAGCTGCTCGAGCATCCGCCGCCGCGTGGGATCGGCCAGCGCGGCGAAGGTGCGGTCGAGGTGTCCAGAGGGATATTTAACCATCTGGTTAAATGATTTCCGGAAAGGCCGCCGAAGCAAGCGGAAAAATCCACGCCTGTGCACAACGACTTCAGTCGCCACCCGGCTCGCCGGGTGCCATCTGCCGCCAATGCTCCAGACGTTCCTTGATGCGCTTTTCCATGCCGTTCTCGCCCGGGCGGTAGTACACGCGCCCTTCCGGCAAATAGGCCTGGGGAACGTAACCGCCCGGGTAATCGTGGGAGTAGAGATACTGCATTTTCTCCGCCTCCGTGCCGCTGGCGGCGGCGAGTTTCTTGCGGGTCTTGGTGCGGAGATGCTCGGGCACGGCCAGGGTCCGGCCTTTTTCCACGTCGGACATGGCTTCACCCAGGGCGGCGTAGGCCGTATTGGACTTCGGTGCCGTGGCCAGGTAAACGGCAGCATGGGCCAGGGGGATGCGGCCCTCCGGCATGCCGATGAACTCGAAGGCTTGCTGCGCGGCGAGGGCCACGCGCAGGGCATTCGAGTCCGCCAGGCCGATGTCCTCGCTGGCGGAAATCACCAGCCGCCGGGCGATGAAGCGCGGGTCTTCCCCGGCGTGGAGCATCTTGGCCAGCCAGTAGAGCGCGGCATCGGGATCGGACCCGCGGATGGATTTGATGAACGCGGAGGCGGTATCGTAGTGCGCATCCCCGTCCGCATCATAGACCACGGCCTTTTTCTGGATGGATTCCTCCGCGACGGCGAGGCTCAGGCGGATGCCGCCGTCCTCCTCCGGCGGGGTGGTAAGCACGGCCAGCTCCAGGGAAGTGAGGGCCTTGCGCACGTCGCCATCCGACATCACGGCGAGGTGCTCCAGCGCGGCTGGCTCGGCCCGGATCTCCATGCCCCCGAAACCGCGCTCCGCATCCTCCAGGGCGCGCATCAGCACGGGCAGCAGATCCTGCGTGGAGACGGGCTCCAGCTGGAAAATCTGCGAGCGGGAGACGAGCGGGGAATTGACGTAGAAAAAAGGGTTGTGGGTGGTGGCTCCGATGAAACGGACCGTGCCGCGTTCGATGTGTGGCAGGAGCACGTCCTGCTGGGCCTTGTTGAAGCGGTGGATCTCGTCGATGAAAAGGATGGTCGTTTCGTTGCGCAGGTCGCGCCAGGTGCGGGCCTGGTCGATTTTCGCGCGGATTTCGGCGACGTTGGATTCCACGCCGTTAAGAGACTCGAAGCGGGAGCCGGTGCTGCGGGCGATGACGCTGGCGAGGGTGGTCTTCCCGGTGCCGGGCGGGCCGTAAAAAATCAGCGAGGCGAAGCGGTCCGCCTCGATGGCGCGGCGCAGGAGCTTGCCCTCGCCGAGGATATGCTGCTGGCCGGCGATCTCCGCCAAGGTGCGCGGCCGCATGCGGGAAGCCAGCGGCTCGCCGTCCCGGCGGGATTCGCCGGGCGAAGAGGAAGGCGGGACGTCGAAGAGATCGGGCACGGCCCCATTCTAGGGCCGCCACGTCCGGGAGCAAGCGGCGGGAAGCGCACGGATAGGCTGCCCCGGCCAGCCGCTATTTCCAATGCCAGCGGATCTCCTGCACCACGTCCGGATGCAGGCTCTTGTGCACCGGGCAACCGTTGCCGATGGCTTCCAGCAGCGGCCGCTCGGGATGATCGCCGGGCAGCGGCATGTCGATATCCACTTCC
Source organism: uncultured Verrucomicrobiaceae bacterium (assembly GCA_965651965.1). GTDB lineage: Bacteria > Verrucomicrobiota > Verrucomicrobiia > Verrucomicrobiales > Akkermansiaceae > Haloferula. The sequence continues at coordinate 4,865 of CBFGVD010000059.1, forward strand.
AGCCGGGCGATCCGGCGCGGAGCCTCGGTGGTCATATGCTTTTTCACCGTCACTTTCATGCCGGCCAGGGGGATCTCCTTCCGCTTCGCCACGATGCCCATGACGGTGGCCATGCAGGTACCGAGAGCGGTGGCGACCAGATCCGTGGGGGAGAAGGATTCGCCGCGGCCGTTGTTATCCACCGGAGCGTCCGTTTCCAATTCCGCCGCGGAGGGTCCGTGGACCGCGCGGCAGTGCAGGTCCCCCTGGTAGTCGATCTTGATTTCAACCATCTTCTTGATCTTCGGCCGGTTCTTCGCCGGAGAGGGTTTCGGGGTTGGCGGGCACCTTGGCAAGCACGACGCGGAAACCCGAGAGGATATCCCGGAAATCCGGCGGCTGGATGTTCCGGTAGCCGGTGTAGAGATTCGTCCGCAGGTAAGTGTTCCAGGACCCGCCGCGCAGGACGCCGTAGCGGGTGCCGGAGGTACTGCTGGGGCTGTTGTAATCGTCGGAGACCCATTCGTTCACGTTCCCGCAGAGATCGTACAGATCCATCCCGTTCGCCGGGAAGGAGCCGACCGGCGCGGTGGCCTTGAAGCCGTCGTTGTAGCCGCCCTCGATGGTTCGCTCCGGGGTGATGCCGGGCATTTCCGTGGCCGCGGCGTCGGCCAGGTTGCCCACCTTGATCTGGAGATTCGTGGGCGGCCAGTCGATGCCCCAGGGGAAGACCCTGGGCATCTGTTGCTCCCGGCGCGCGGGGGAGGAATCCGGGTCGTCGTCGTCCAGCCCCGCGAAGATGCTCCACTCCAGGTCCGTCGGGAGGCGATACTCGTGCACCTGGCTGATGCGCTCCTGCCGCCTTTCCACGCGGGTGAGCCACTTGCAGAAATCTTCCGCATCCTTGCGGGAAACATTCACCACCGGGTGCTCCGGCCCCTGCTCCAGGCCGCTCGGCGGCGGCCGCACCGCGCCGGACTCCGGATCCGCCAGGTAGACCTCGTAGTCCTTCACCCGGGTTTCCCAGATGCAGGCCATGAACTCCTTCCCCACGGGGACGAATTTCATCCCGAGCCCGTTCTCCCAGGGCTTGTCCATCACCACGCTGTGGTTCAACTCCAGCTTCAGGTGCAGCGGGATCTGCTGGCCGGGGCCCAGCGTCACCTTGCGGGTCAGCGGCTTGTAGCCCTCCAGCACCACCAGCAATTCCGTCTCCCCGGGTCGCAGGGTATCGATCCTGAGCGAGCCGTTGGGCGAACCGATCGTCCGGCCCACGGAATTGTTGAAGGAAGCATCCGGCGCCTTGACGAAAATTTCAGCCCCCGCGGGCTCCGTGGTCAGATCGATCGCGGCGAAGCGGATGGCCTGCACGTAGATGTGGAAGGGTTTCAGGCCTTCCTTCTTCGCGCGGTCGCTCATGCCGGGATGGGTGAAATCCCCCTGCATCCGCGGAATCATCTCGTGCTGGTCGGTCAGGTAGCCCTGCTGCACGGCCACCGCCGCCAGCCAGCGGCAGAATTCCTGCGCTTCGCCCTGGTTGGTCAGCACGATCCTGCGCTTCGCGCCCGCCTCTTCCACCTCCAGGAATTCGGCCGTGTCCTTCGGCCGTTTGCGCTCCTCGATGTAGAGATTCCACTCCTTTTCCCCGGTCAGGAGCTTGCTCTCGTGGCCCTCCTGCACGGGGCGGTATTGCTGGTCGAGCTGGTCCACCCAGTCCAGGCCGACCAGGGGCGGGGCGTCGATGGTCAGCTTGAATTCCTGGATAAAGGTCTCCGTGGCCGCGGATTCCGGCACGGTGAAGGAGTGGGAGCCGGTCTTGAAGCCGGGCTTGCGGAGCCGGTAGGTCAGCCGGGTTCCGATTTCTTCCTTCAAGGTCTCCGTGGGCGTGCTCATGGAAACGAGCGCCCCGTTCTCGTCATAGACCTCCGCCCCGGAGGGGATAGTGGTGATCTTGAAAGTGCCCAGCGGCACCTTTTCGGCGGCGGGCGTTTGTTCCGGAGGCGTCCCCTGCTCCCCGCCCAGCAGGCCGTTGGCGATGCTGTTCCAGGCACTGCCTTTGAAAGACTCCCAGCCACCGAAAACGAGCACCGCCGCGGCCAGCAAGGTGGCGAAGAACGCTCCCGCCGGCCGCCGGCGCCTGCGGCGGCGCTTCCCCTCCTGGAGCCTGCGCAGGGCGTCCGCCAGATCCCCCGCGGTGGAGATCCGGCGCTTGGAAAGCTGCGGCTCGCAGACATCGCAGATCACCTGGTTCAGCGCCTGCCAGCGCTTGCGCTCCGGACCGGAGGGCAGCTCGTCCGGCAATTCGGGGAAGTCCATCCGGTCTTTTCCCGTGGCGATCTCGTAGAGGACCTTCCCCAGGCTGTACACGTCCGCCTGGGCGGAGCCGGGCCCCTCCGGCGGAACGAAGCCCTCCGTGCCCACGAAGGTCCGCTGGCCGCGCACCGCCACCAGGCCGATGTCCGCCAGCTTCGCCTTCCCCGCCACGAAGATCACGTTCGCGGGTTTCACGTCGCGGTGCGCCAGCCCGTTGTCATGCAGGTGCCGCAGCGCTTCGGCCAGGCGCACCCCGACATCGATGCAATGATCGGTTTCCAGCCTCCGCCCCGGGGTCCGCTTCACATCGCTGCGCAGCGTCCGGGCCTCGTATTCGATCGGGTTGATGTCGCGCCCGGCGATCACATCGTCGCCGAGCTCCATCACGTAGTAGTAGAAGGAGTTGCCGTCCGGGCTGCGGCCCACGTGCAGGATATTGACCAGCCCCGGGTGGTCGCGGGAGATCGGCTCGAATTTCAGGATGCCTTCGAACTCCCGCTCGAAGCTCCGCTCGTCGTCGAAATCCTCGCGCCAGACCACTTTCACCGCGCGCAAGGCACCGGTGACACCGCGAGCCAGCCACACCTCGCCGTAGGCGCCGCCGCCTACTTTCCGCAGCACCTCATGGTCCGGTATGACCGGGTCGGGGCGCGGGCTACTCGTCGCCATCCTCCTCCAATCGGGCGAGTTCCTTCTTCAAAACGGCACCCACGCGGTGCTTCGCGAGATAAACCTGCGCCATGCTCACGTTCAGGTGGTCCTGCACCTTCTTCGCATCCCACTGGCGGACCACGTAGCAATCGAAAATCTGGTACTGCTTCGGCGAAACCTGCGCTTTCACACGGGCTAGAGCGGCATCGGCCACGTTTTTTTTCCATTCCACGTCCCAGAGCCGCGCCAGCAGGTCGCCCTTCGGGTCCTCGAAACGGTCGATCACCGCCGTTTTCCGGTCGTCTTCCCACTCGCCGCCGGCCATGGCGGTGTCCTTCTTCCGCTTGCGGAACTGGTCGTTGATCCGCCAGCGGGTCATGTTCATCAGCCAGGTCTTGAAGGAGCCCTGCTCGGGGTCGTAGAGCTTCTTCTTGCTCTGCTTGGCGATGGAAAGGACCGTTTCCTGCACGCAATCGTGCGCCTCGTCCGGGCGCAGGCCCGCCTTGATCGCCACCGCATAGATCAGCCGCCAGTAAGTCTGGTAGAATTCATCCCAGGTCTTCTGGTCCTCCCAGTTGTCCAGCCGCGCGATCAGGCTCTTGCGGGTCTTTTCGTAGGCGGCTGCGAGCACTTGGTCGCGCTCCTTGTCATACTCTTGGTCGGACATCGGCTCCCCCTTACCATACCGGGGCAAGGGTGTCTTTCACGGACTTTCGGCAGGCCCGCGGCAAGGGGAAAATTTATACGCCCGGAGCGATATTCAGGAAATACGAAGCATCGAGGTTCGCATTTACATCGGGCTTTCGTGCGGCATAGCCTCTGCTGCTGTTTGTTACTTTCTCCTTTCCGGAACACCCCGCCGGATCACCCGTACGGAGCAAGTCCCCCCGATGCCCCCTGCCCCCCCTGAAATCAATCCCTCGCGTCAGGTCGAGCGGATCCGCGAAATCCTCGTCGGCAGACAGATGGAGAGCGTGGAACGCCGGCTGGAACGGCTGGAAGCGAACCTGCGCCCGCTACCCGCGGCACCGGGCGGCGACGATGTTTTCGGGATCCGGCTGGCGACATTCGAGCAACGCCACGACCTGAAATTGCAGGAGTTGCGGGATGAGATCGATACCGAGCGGGCGCGCCGGGTGGAGGAAACGCACCGTCTGGCCACCCAGATCCAGGCCGCGGCCCGCAGCCGGGCGGAATCCGGCATCGAGGCCCAGGCGGAGCTGGAACAGCGGATCACCCGCTGGCTGGAGCACTGGAATCTGGGCTTCCGCCAATATCTCCAGCAGCGCGAGCAGCACCTGATCGGGGAAATGCGCTCCGAACTGGAGCAGACCCGTGCCTGGGTGAAGGCCCGGCTGGAAGAGCACTCGCGCACGGGCGCGGACCAGAAGCGGCTCCAGGCCTCTTTCGCGCAGCTCGCCGATGCCGCCCGTGCCATCGCGGACGCCGCCGAGCTCCACCTGGGCCAAAACGCGGGAGGTGCGGCATGAACGGCACCCTCCCCCCGCTGCCGCTTCCCTACCCGCCCGCGCTGATGCAGTCTCAGGGCGGCGGGATTCCGGTAGGGGACCTGCCCGTTCCGGGCGGCGCGCCGGTCCGCGAGCAGCGGCCGTTTTCCCTGCCGCCGCTGGGGGCTTCCACCCCATCCTCTCCGCCTCCCGCGCCGGAAACTCCCCTTCCGCGGAAGGAAAGCCGTGAAACGCCGCCGCCGGATTTCACCGACGAGGACCTGACGGCAGCGCTGCTCCCGCTCGTCTCCGGCAGCCTGTCCGGAGTCTCCTTCCACGACGACCCGGCCTTCGAGTCGATCCTGCGCGCCACTTTCCGCCGCGTGCTAGCGGAGCACCAGAACGGCCCCTTCCACCCCCCCGGGTGGTGGCAGCGGACAGGCTGGCACATGCAGGCTCTTTTGAGCAGCCGCACCTACGACGAGGTGATCTCGGAAAAGCTCCGCCGTTTCCACGTGGAGGAGGTGTACCTGCTCGACCGGGACCGGCTCTCGCTGGTCTCCTATGCCAGCGCGGACCCGGTGCGCCACGCCCACCCGCGGAAGATCGGCTCCTTCGCCCGGCAGCTCGCCCTCCGGGTGAAGGACGAAAGCGGGGCGCTCCAGATCGGCTTCGAGCTCGGCGAGGGCCGCCGCACCTTCGTGCGGCCGGGACACTTCTGCTACCTCGTGGCGGTGGTGCGCGGGGAGATCAACGACCTGGTGAAGTCCGACCTGGATTTCGCCCTCCGGCGGATCGAGAACCGCTACCGCACGCCCTTCGTGCAGGGACAACCGCTGCTGAAAGAGCTGCAGCCGGTGCTGGAGGAATGCCTGCTGATCCACTCCCCCGCGGGCCCGGAGGCCGGCTGATTCGCCCCCCGGGCGTTCCAAACCCCTTGACCGGGGGGGGCGCGATCCCTACGCATCCCTTCCGCACATGGGATTTGACACTCTAGGCCTCTCCGAAGCCGTTCTCGAAGCCGTTACGGAGTCGGGCTATGATAACCCGACCCCGATCCAGGCACAGGCCATTCCCTTGATCCTCGAGGGTCGGGACGTGATCGGTGCCTCGCAGACCGGCACCGGGAAGACCGCCGCCTTCGCGCTGCCGACCCTCAGCAAGATCCGGCCGATGGGCAAACCGCAGATCCTGATCCTGGAGCCGACGCGCGAGCTGGCCCACCAGGTCGCGGAATCCTTTGAAAAATACGGCAAGCATACCGGCCTGAAAGTCGCGCTGCTCTACGGCGGCGTGGGGCTGGGCGAACAGATGAAAGCGCTCCAGGGGGGGGCGGATATCGTGGTCGCCACTCCCGGCCGCCTGGTGGATCACTTCTACCGCGCCACGATGCGCTTCAACGAGGTGAAGATCCTCATCCTCGACGAGGTGGACCGCATGCTGGACATGGGCTTCCTGCCGCAGGTGCGCAAGATCGTGAACCTCTGCCCCTGGGAGGGACGCCAGACGCTCTTTTTCTCCGCCACCATGCCGGCGGCGATCCAGACCTTCGCCCAGTGGTGCCTGCACGATCCCGTGAGCGTGGAAATCGCCCGCCGCGCCGTGGCCTCCACCGTGACCCACGCCTTTTATCCCGTCTCCATGGACCAGCGCGACGAACTGCTGCTCGCCCTGCTGGACCAGACGGAATACCACTCCGTGATGATTTTCACCCGCACCCGCAAGGAAGCGGACCAGGTCTGCGCGCTGATCAAGCGCGAGGGCCAGGAAAAGGTGGCGGCAATGCACTCCGACATCAGCCAGGTGGACCGCATGAAGGCCCTGCAGGGCTTCAAGAAGGGCGACTACGAGGTCCTGGTGGCCACGGACGTGGCCGCCCGCGGCATCGACATCTCCGGAGTATCCCACGTGATCAACTACCGCGTGCCGGAGAATGCCGAGGACTACGTGCACCGCATCGG
>CBFGVD010000060.1:0-11102 GCA_965651965.1 uncultured Verrucomicrobiaceae bacterium
GGCGGCAGGCACATCCGGTCTTCGCAGATCAGAACCTCGCCATCCCCTTCCGAGGAAGTCCACACGGCCCGCGGGATCCATGCCTCGCGGAGAGCGCGGGCCAGGGATTCCTCCGGTTCGCCGCGGACCTCGATCTTGACCACGCCGCGGCGGTGCAAGTCCAAGGCTCCCAGCAGCACCGGCACCGCGAAAGGCTGCGTCTCCGCCGCCCGGGCGCCCGCACGCAGGATCGCTTCCGCGCGCGTCGCGTAGGCGGGCTCGTCCAGCAGCAGTGACAGTTTGAGGAGATTCTCCGCCGCCACATGGTTCGGTGCCGGTTCGGCACCGTCATAGTCCTCCCGGATGACGAGCAGGGGCTCGCCGCCGAGTTCCGTGCGGATGACATAGCCCGCGTGACCGGCGTCCCAATGAGCGGCATCCAGCGCGGCCTGCAGATCGCGCGCCCAGCGGAGCCAATCCGGATCGCCGTCCGCGGCATACATCTCGATGAGGCCGTGAATCAGGAAGGCATAATCGGCAGGGAAACCGGGAGCATCCCCCCGCTTGCCCCGGTAGCTGCGCCAGAGGTGCCGGCCGTCCCACAGCTCGCGGCGGATGAAATCAAGCGCCCGGCCCGCCGCGGCGGCGAGATCCGGGCGGGCGAGCACGCGGCCTCCCCGGGCCAGCGCGGCGATCATCAGACCGTTCCATGCCGTGATGATCTTGTCGTCCCTGTGCGGGAGCGGCCGTTTGCGCCGTGCTGCCAACAGGATGCGCTCCGCCTCGGCCAGAATCGTGCGGACCTCGCTTTCCGGAAGGTCGAATTGCTCCGCCAGCGCCTCCGTTCCTTGGGCGAGGAAGAGCGTGTTCCGCCCCGCAAGTTCGCCGTGGGGATCGCTTTCCGGGCGGGCATTTCCGCCCTCCTCCACCCCGTAGGCGGCACAAAAGACGGCGGCGCTGCGGGCATCCAGCAGGCGGTAGATTTCCGCCGCCTCCCAGGTCCAGTAAGCCCCCTCCTCTTTCTCCGACGAAGCGGGCTCCGGCAGACTGTCCGCATCTTCCGCGGCATGGAAGGCACCGCCGGGATCGGCCAGGTCCTCCAGCACGTAGCGGAAAATATCCTCCGCCGTCTCGCGGTCCCGCGCATCCCCAGCCGCCTGCCAGGCCTCCAGATAGAGCAGGGCGAGCTGCGCCTGATCGTAGAGCATCTTTTCGTAATGCGGCACGTGCCAATAGCGGTCCACGGAGTAGCGGTGGAAGCCGCCGCCCAGGTGATCGTGCATGCCGCCCGCGGCCATCGCGCGCAAGGTCCGCCCGGTCATCTGCAAGGCGGCCTCCGCATCATCCCCGCCGAAGCGGTCGGCCAGCTGGAGCAAGAGGCGCGGCACCGCGGGACGCGGGAATTTCGGGGCATTCCCCCAGCCTCCGAAGGCCGGATCGAACATCGCCTCGCAGCGGTCCAGGAAATCGCCGGCCACCTTGTCCCCCGGCAGGCCGTTGAGCACGGAATCCGAAGCGGACTCCCGGCGCAGGTGCTCCATCACTTTCCCGGCGCTGTCCTCCATCCGCGCGCGGTCTTCCCGCCACAGGCGGCCGATCTCCGCGCAGAGCCGGGGGAAGCCCGCCCGGCCGTAGCGGTCCTCCGGCGGGAAATAGGTACCGCCGACCACCGGCTTGCCCTGCGGGGTGAGCCACACGCTCATCGGCCAGCCGCCCTGGCCGGTGGTCGCCTGGACGAAGGCCATGTAAGTGGCGTCGATGTCCGGCCGCTCCTCACGGTCCACTTTCACGCAGACGAAATTCTCGTTCATGACCGCGGCGATGCCCCCGTCTTCGAAGCTCTCCCGCTCCATGACATGGCACCAGTGGCAGGTGGAATAGCCGACGGAGAGGAAGACCAGCTTGTCCTCCTCCTTGGCTTTGGCAAAGGCGGCCTCGCTCCAAGGCAGCCAATCCACCGGATTCCCCGCGTGCTGGAGAAGATAGGGCGAGGTTTCGTTCGCGAGGGCGTTCGGCATGGGAGAAGAAATCATCATGCGCGGATCTTCCAACCCCGAATCGGCGCGATCTGCCCGGGCTTCCTGAGAGTTCAGGGCGAATAGACCACCACGCGGCGGAGCTTTTCCACGGCCTTTTGCAAGGCGGCGGCGGCCTGCATCGCATCTTCCATGGTGTTCAGGCAGGAGAAGCCGAAACGGAGGCTGCTTTTCGCTTTCGCGTCGGAGAAGCCCATCGCCTTCTGGACATGGGAAGGCTGCTGCTTCCCCGTCATGCAGGCGGAACCGGCGGAACATGCGACTCCCAGGTCGTCGAGCAGGATCAGCAAGCCCGCGGCCTCGCAGCCGGAGAAGGAGAGATGGGTGGTGCCGGGCAGGCGGTGAAGCAGATCGCCGTTGACCGATACCCCTTGGATCGTCTCCACCACCTTCGCTTCGAAGGCATTCCTCAGGGCAGCGGGGGTATTCCCCGCGGCGATCCGCGCGGCGGCGAGTTCCGCAGCCTTCCCCATGCCGACGATGCTCGCGGTATTCTCCGTGCCGCTCCGGCGGCCCTTTTCCTGGCCGCCGCCGCGCAGGAGCGGTTCGAACCGGCAGCCGCTGCGGATGTAGAGCGCGCCGGCACCCTTCGGCCCGTGGAACTTGTGGGCGGAAAGCGACAGGAAATCGACCGGCAGCTCCCGGACATCCACCGGGATCTTGCCGACGGCCTGGATGGCATCCGTATGGAAGGCGAGCCCGTTTTCCCGGGCGATCTCAGAGGCATCCGCGAGCGGTTGGATCACGCCGGTCTCGTTGTTCGCCCACATGACCGAGGCGAAGCCGCCGCCCTCCCGGGCCTCCCCGCAGGCCGCGCGGAACTCCTCGAGCCGCAGCCGCCCGCCGGCATCGACGCCGGTCAGGCTGACGGGATAGCCGACCTCCGCGAAGGTCTCCACCGGCTTGAGCACCGCGCTGTGCTCGATGGCGCTGGTGACGACGCGGCCGGATTTCCGGCCGACGAGGCGGGCAAGCCACTTGAGCGCGGCATTCGTGCTCTCCGTACCGCCGCCGGTGAAAACGATCTCATCCGGCTCCGCGCCGATCAGCGCGGCGACCCGGGCGCGCGCTTCCTCGATGGCCCGGCGGGCTTCCTTCGCGCCGCGGTAGCTGGCATTCGGGTTGTGGAACCCCTCGCGCAGCCAGGGCAGCATGGCATCGAGCACCTCGGGCAGGAGCGGCGTGGTGGCGTTGGCATCGAGGTAGATCACGCCCGGAAGCTAGCCGCCTGCGGCCCGGCATTCAATGGCCTCGATCCGTCATTTCGGAGCGATTTGAAACGGAGCCGTCACCGGCCCCGCCTTTCTCCGCAACCCTCTGCGACACAATCGCCACGTGAGCAAATTGCCACACCGAAAGCGATGCGCCCGCGGCGTGCCTGTGAGCCTATCACGCGGCTACCGGCGTCCGCCCCGGCGGGCTCCGGACCTCCTCAACCTGAAAATGCAGCGTCTTACCGAAATGAAACTCCGATCCATGCGTACACAGATCGCCGTGACCGCTCTCCTCGCGGGCACGCATGCGGCCCTCGCGGGCACCGATGTCTGGTTCACCCCCCTGACCGAGTCCGCCCCCGTGGTGGCCCCGAACGACCTCGGCGAGCTCGACTCCCCCTGGGTGACGCCGGAAGGCATCCACCAGAAGAACATCCTCAGCCTCCGCGAAATCGAGGACCAGGTGCTGAGCCCCGGCCAATCGATCATCCGCGTGCCGGGCCAGGGTACCAGCGCCTCTATGTTCGACATGCTTTCCTTCGACCCCACGGGCAGCTACCTTTTCATCCCGCACGAAACGCCGATCGGCGCCGGCTGCACCCGCGTGAGCCTCTACGACAACAAGGCGGAGGTGATCCTCGCCGGCGACCAACAGGGCGCCACCGGCAATTGGGCGAACGACTACGGCGCTTTCGACCCGAGCCGCTGGACCCCGAACAACACGCTTTTCCTTGCGGAGGAATGGGCCGGCTACGGCCGCGTGGTGGAGATCCTCAATCCCCTGGCTCCTGCCGACGAGATCGAGCATCGCGTGCTGGAGAGCATCCCCAACGTGGCGCACGAGGGCATCAACTTCAGCCAGAAATACAAGGACACGATCTACTTCATCGACGAGTTCAACTCCGGTTCGATCTACAAGTTCGTGATGAAGAAGGCGGGCGACTACACCGCGGGGCAGACTTTCGTCCTTTCCGTCGATGACTTCATTCCGGAGGGCGGCAATCCCGCGCTCGACTGGAACCAGCAGCCGGAAGGCGCGCCGCGCACCGGCACCGCCACCTGGGTGCCGCTGACCGACCCGGACGGCGTGCCGCTGCCCGGCATTTCCGATCCCTTCCAGGATGTGGGCCTGGGCGGCCGCGCCGCCGCGGACGATGCGGGCGGCACACCCTTCGGCCGCCCGGAGGACATGTCCGTGAGCCGCATGAGCAACGGCAACGAAGTGCTCTTCGTGGCCGTCACCTCGGAGAACGCCGTGCTTTCCATCGAGATTCTCGGCAACAAGGGCCGCAAGAAGCAGGCGAACAAAGCGATCGTGCGCACCATGGTCAACGCTTCCTCGCCGAAGAACGTGGGCCATGCCCCGACCACCGGCACGCTCAACTCGCCCGACAACATCGCGCTCGACTCCCAGGGCAACGTGTACGTGATCGAGGACGCTCCGAACGGCTCCTCCACCGGCGGCGACATCTGGTTCGTGCGCGACAAGAACAGCGACGGCGTGGCGGAATCGCTCGATCACTTCATGAGCATCCGCGTGAACGGCTCCGAAGCGACGGGGATGATCTTCAACCCGGCCAACCCGCATGAATATGTGGTGTGCGTGCAACACCCGGTGAGCACCAATCTGGCGACGGTGCCGGACGGCCTGGGCGACTCGGTGTGGATGTTCAACCTGACGAACATCCCGAACCAGAAGTTCCTGAAGGTCCTTAACAAGGGCCGGCGCAATACCAACCAGTAATCCCGCGGGATTCCGCGAAAGTTCCAAGCGGGAGGCGGATCCGGAAGGCTCCGCCTCCTTTTTCTTGCCCGGGCCAATGTAGCGAAATCGACCCAGAGCCGCGTTTCCCAAACCCGGGAAGCCTTTCTTACCTCGGAAGTTGCAGCGTTGACCGTCCCCATGAATACCTACTTCCGAGTCCTCCTCAGCGGCGCACTCCTCGGTGCCGCTTCCGCCCCGGCGGAAGAGATGCCGCTCCACGAGCAGATCCTGAAAACCCTGCGCGAAAGCGACGCGGTGCTCCCCCCGCTGCCGCGGGTCGCGCCGGTCCATACCCTCTCCAATGCGGAGGCGGTGGTGCCGCCGCAATGCTACACCCGCACGGAAGCCCTCAACAACCCCTGCTACGTGTGCCACCAGGATTCCATCGCCGGCCGGGAAAACGTCATGAACGACGCCGACCTGCAGGAAGCCTACAGCTTCAGCGACGTGGGCATGACGAACCACTGGCACAACCTGTTCGAGGACCGGACCGCGCGGATCGCTGAAATCGGCGACGCGGAGATCCTGGAATGGATCGCCGCCGACAACTACTCCGAGCTGCCCGGCCGCCTGCGGGAAGCGGGTTTCAAAGGCTGGATTCCCGACCTGAAAGACCTCCACCTGGGTCCCGGAGCCTTCGACGAACACGGCTTCGCGAAAGACGGCAGCCAGTGGGTGGCCTTCAACTACAAGCCCTTTCCCAGCACTTTCTGGCCGACCAACGGCTCGACGGACGACGTGATGATCCGCCTGCCCGCCGCCTACCGGACCGACAAGGCGGGCAAGCCTTCCCCGGATATCTACAAGGCGAACCTCGCGATCCTGGAGGCGAACATCAAAGGCACGGACCGCATCGGCTGCCTGCCGGTGGACGAAACCGCCGTCGGCAAGGATCTGGACGGCGACGAGAAGACGGGCACCGCGAAAGAGATCGCCAAAGCCGACGGCTGGGTGGGCGCGGCCGAGGGTTTCCCGATGGAACGGCATCTCTACCCGGAAGGCGTGGAATTCCTGCACACCGTGCGCTACGTGGGCGTGGGGGAAAAGGGGGAGACAGGCCCTTCCGCACGCATGAAGGAGGTGCGCTACTCCAAGAAAGCCAAAGCCTACTCCAAACCGATGTACGCGCGGAAATATGCGCTGGAGGCGATGGAGAAGGAAGCGGGGAACCTGCCCGCCTACTACGACCTGGGCCACCACGGGCTGGACAACGGCAACGGCTGGGCTCTCCACGGCTTCATCGAGGACCGCAAGGGCCGCCTGCGGGCGATGACCTACGAGGAAAATTTCTCCTGCATGGGCTGCCACAATTCCGTGGGTTCCACCATCGACAAGACCTTCAGCTTCCCGCGCAAGATGGACGGTGCGGAGGGCTGGGGCTACCTGGACCTGAAGGGCATGCCGGACGCGCCGAACAAGGGCGAGAGCGTCGGCGAGATCGCCACCTACCTGGCCCGGGCCGGAGGCGGCAGCGAATTCCGCAACAACGACGAGATGGCCCGGAAATGGTACCGGCCGAACGGCACCGTGGATCACGAGAAACTGAAGGAGGCGAAAGACGTGTACGACTTGATCAGCCCCTCCCGCGAGCGGGCCCTGGCCCTGAACAAGGCCTACAAGACCATCGTGGAAGACCAGGATTTCATCCACGGGAAGGACCCTGTGCTGGTCCCGCCGGCAAACGTGTACGACAAGATCGACAACGGGAGCTCTCCCACCCTGCCCGCGGACCGGATCTTCAAGTGGAATATCCTGCTGGACTGGGAAGCGCCGCGCCAATGAACGGGCCTTCGCGACAGTGCTTGGCCGCGGCGGGCCGCCGTGCCTAAGCTCCTGCGATGCCAGACCCGGATATCCCCTATCTCATCGGCGCGGGAATCGTGCTGCTTTACCTGCTCGGCATCGCCCATGTCATCCATGCGCTGATGACGGTGCGGACGGCGCAGGGGACGATCGCGTGGATGGTTTCCCTGATCGCGGCGCCGTGGGTGGCGGTGCCGCTCTACTGGATCGCGGGCCGCAGCCGTTTCTCCGGCTACGTGCGGGCGCGGCGCGGGGAGGATGCGGAGCTGCGGAAGCTGGCGGAGGACATGCACCGGCGGCTCCGCCACTACGAGATCAAGCGGGAAGACGCCTTCTCCCGCGCGGCGGAGTATCTGGGCGGTCTCCCCTACACCCGCGGGAACGAACTGACGCTCCTGATCGACGGGGAGGAGACCTTCGACGCCATTTTCAAGGCCATCCGCTCGGCGGAGAAATACCTGCTGGTGAATTTCTTCATCGTGAAGAACGACAGGGTGGGCGGGCGCTTCAAGGAAGCTCTGGTGGCCCGCGCGAAGGCAGGGGTGAAAGTGTATTTCCTCTTCGACGAGATCGGCTCCCACAAGCTGAGCCGCTCCTACCTCAAGGAGCTGGAAGAGGCGGGCATCGCATGCCATGCCTTCGGCTCGAACCGCCGCTGGTGGTCCCGCCTCCAGATCAATTTCCGCAACCACCGCAAGATCGTGGTGGTGGATGGCAAGGAAGCTTTCATCGGCGGGATCAACGTGGGGGATGAGTATCTCGGCCGGGACCAGCGCTACGGAGCCTGGCGGGATACCCACCTCCGCTTGCGCGGGCCTTCCGTGCAGGCCATCCAGCTCGTGTTCATCGAGGACTGGAATTGGGCGGCGGACGAGATCCCGGAGCTGAACTGGTCCGGCCAGGCGGAAACGGCGGATCAGGTGGCCGCGGTGATTCCCACCGGTCCGGCCGATCCCGCGGACTCCTGGCAACTGGTAGTGGCGGAGGCGGCGAACACGGCCCGGCAGCGGCTGTGGATCGCCTCGCCCTATTTCGTGCCGGACGGCGGGGTGCTCACCGCGCTCCAGGCCGCGGCGATCCGCGGCGCGGACGTGCGCATCCTGATCCCGGAAAAGGCGGACCACCTGCTGGTCTGGCTCTCCGCCTTCACCTATTTCGAACAGACCATCCCCTTCGGCGTGAAGCTCTACCGCTACAAGCGGGGCTTCCTGCACCAAAAGGTCATCCTGGTGGACGATCATCTCGCGTGCGTGGGCACGGCGAACCTGGACAACCGCTCCTTCCGCCTGAATTTCGAGATTTCCGGACTCTCGCCGGACCCGGCCTTCGTCGAGGAAGTGGCACACATGCTGGAGATCGACTTCCACCATTCCGAACCGGTGAAGGTGGCGGATTTCACCGAGCGTTCCTTTGCCTTCCGCCTGGCCTGCCGGGCGGCGAGGCTGCTGGCTCCGGTGCAATGAGCGGGAGATTGCCGGAAAAATCCGCCAAGGAATCCCGCCGGGGCGTGTCTCACTACAGGAAGACCATGAAGACCGCCGCCATACTGCTCGCGCTTTGCTGCCTCTGCCCCGCGGAAGAAATCACGAAAACGAATGCCGCGCTGCCGGGAGATGCCATCATCTTCCCCCCGCCGGAAACCGGCGGTGAAATGGAAATCGCCGCCATCTGGAAAAGCGAGAAGGTCCTGGCGAAGGTCCGCCAGGGGAACTGGATCACGACCGAATACCTCGTAACCTACGAACCCTTGGGCGTGGACAAGGTGCTGGGCGGGGAGAAACTGACCTTCGTCTGCAAGGACCGGAACCCCGCGCCGGAATCCGGCATCCGGGTCAAAAAGGCGCCCTGGCCCTTCGGGGGCGGGAGCATGACTTTCCACCTGACGCGGGATGAATCCTGCCGTTACATGCCCTACTTCAACATCATCCGATACGAGCCCTTGCTCCGCGAAGGAAACTGAACTTTCAGAGCCGCCATGAGAACCATCACCGCATTCACCACCATGATCGCCGCCGCCAGCGCCGAGACCGCCCTGACGATCTACAACCAGAACCTCGCCGTGGTCCGGGAATCCCTGCCGGTGGAATTGAAGGCGGGCGAGACGAGCCTGAGCTTCGACCGGGCGACGGCCCAGGTACTGCCGGATTCGGTGGTCCTGCGCGACCCCGCCGGACAGGCCGCCTTCTCCATCCTGGAGCAGAGCTACCGGAATGACCCGGTGAGCCGCTCGCTGCTGCTCAGTCACTTCGAGGGGCAGGAAATCGATTTCCGCACCACCTATCCGGATGGCAAGGTGGAGGTGAAGCCGGGCAGGATCATCCGCTCCGGCCACGTGCCCGGAGGGCAGCCGCAGGACCCGATCATCGAGGTGGATGGCAAGCTGCGTTTCCAGCTTCCCGGCGAGCCGCTTTTCCCCGCGCTGGGAGACGGCTCGATCCTGCGCCCCACCCTCTCCTGGCAGCTCGGCAGCCAGGGCGATGCAAAATTCGATGCCCAGCTCTCCTACCTCAGCCGGGGCTTCCGGTGGGAGGCGGACTACAATCTGGTAGCTCCGGAGAAAGGCGAAACGGTCACGATCAACGGCTGGGTGACGGTGGAGAACCACAGCGGCACCGGCTTCGACAAGGCCAAGGTAAAGCTGGTGGCGGGAGACGTGAATATCATCGAGCCGGACTACCCGGCCGCACCCGAACTCATGGCGCGCTCGATGAAGGCTGCCGACGCCGCTGCGGCCGTGCAGGAGAAGGCATTCGACGACTTCCACCTCTACACGCTCCAGCGCCCGCTGACGATCCGCGACAAGGAGACGAAGCAGGTGGAATTCCTGCGCGCCCCCGCGGTGAAGGCGGTGAAGAAATACGTGTACGATGCCGCCGCGATGCGCTTCGCAGGCAGGGGGGCCCCGCAGACCCAGCCGCTGCAAGGGATGGAATTCCCGAAGGACGTGGCGATCTACTGGGAATTCAAGAACGAGGAGGCGAACGGCCTGGGCGTGCCGCTGCCCGCGGGCCGCGTGCGTTTCTATCGCTCCGACGATGCGGACGGGAACCTTGAGTTCGTGGGGGAAAACAACATCGACCACACCCCGCGGAACGAGAACGTGTCCCTCTACACCGGAAACGCCTTCGATCTGGTGGGCGAGCGGAAGATCACCGACTTCCAGCGCGACGACCGTGCGGAGTGGGTGAAGGAAACGATCGAGATCACCGTGAAGAACCGCTCGAAGGAGCCGAAGGAAATCGTGGTCCGCGAGCACCTGTGGCGCTGGCTGAACTGGAAGATCGAGAACGCCTCCATGGAGTTCGAAAAGAAGGACGCGCAGAAGATCGAGTTCACCGTGAATCTGGCGCCGGACGAAGAGAAGAAGGTCACCTACACGGCGCACTACTCCTGGTGAAGCCCCCGGCGGGCGCGGATCTCCATCCGCGCTCCCGGCCGCCTATTTCCCGTGGCGGAAGCAGTCCGTGGTGTGGTCGTTCACCATGCCCACGGCCTGCATGAAGGCGTACATCGTGGTGGAGCCGGTGAAATTGAACACTGCATTTCGCAGCGCCTTGCTCAGGGCGTCGGATTCGGCGGTTTTCGCGGGAATCTCGCTCAGGAGCTTCGGGGAATTGATGCGGGGTTTCCCGCCTATAAAACTCCAGATCCACTCGACCGCGTCACCTTCCCGCTCGCGGAGCGCGAGCCAGGCCTTCGCATTCGCCCGTACGGCCGCGATTTTCCCGCGATGGCGGATGATCCCGGGATCGAGCAGCAGCTTCTCCAACTCGGTATCCTTCATCTTCGCCACCTTCTCGGGCACGAAGTTGTGGAATACCTTCCGGTAGCGTTCGCGGTTCTGGAGCACCGTCCAGCTGGAGAGTCCCTCCTGGGCTCCTTCCTTTTTGATCTTCTCGAAGAGATTCATTTCGTGGCGGTAAGGCACCCCCCACTCGGTATCGTGATACTCCACGTACAATTCGCGGTCGGCAGGAAGCCAGGGGCAACGGGTCACGGGCGGATCTTTCCGCAACCCGGGCGCTCCCTTCAAGAACCGGATTTCCAATTCCTCGGGCTCGGGAAGCGGCGGCGGGCCGGGCCGGCGCCCCCCCGTTCCAGATGAAAACCCCACGGCAGCTACGCGTTCAAAACCGGATCATCGAAAACGGGGGAGCCCCGGGCGGCCACAATCCCGCCTTGCCGCCCGTCCCCGCGCCTGATTCCATCCGCGGCCCGACCCCGCTCGACCCTATGGCCAACAAGGATCACACCGACCCCGCCCGCATGGAGAAAATCGTCTCCCTGTGCAAACGCCGCGGCTTC
>CBFGVD010000061.1:0-11045 GCA_965651965.1 uncultured Verrucomicrobiaceae bacterium
GTGCCGCAGGCGGATGCGGTGCTCCTCGATTTTGAGGAACCGGCGGTAGAGGGCGATGCGCTCCGCAGGGGAGAGGTGGCCTTGCACCGCGGGCTTGAGCGCCGTCTTCGCGTGGGCCTGGAGGGTTTTCAAATGGGCGGACATCCGGTCCAGGCAGGGTGCGCGGATTTCATCCCCGGTCAAGGCGGGGAACTACGGTCGCGGCGGCCTTCATTCGGCGGTAGCGCCCGTGTCGTAGGCGCTGCGGGCATATCCCGGCTCCGGGGTGATGCGGGGCGGCATCCGGGTTCCGCCCGCCCGGAGAGTGGATGCGGGAGCCGCGAAAGATGCGGCGGGACCGGAGTCCACGTTCAGGCGCACGAAGCGCCGGGCGGCTCCGGGGGTCAGCCTTACGGAGAGGGTGTAGCCGTTGTCGATCGTCACCGTGCTGCCGCTACCTCCCGCCCCGGCGTTGTACCAGAGGCCCAGGTCCGTGTTCGTCTGGGCCTGATAGATCAGACCGTCCTGCAGTGGGGCGGGGTATTTGGGCAGGGTCCAGGTGACGGCCCCGTCTTCCGTCCGCAGCGGCGGCAGGGAGCTGGGCCCCTCCGGGTCGAGGCCCAGCATGAATTCGATCACGTTGGAGATGCCGTCCTCGTCGTCGTCGCCCTCCGGGCCGTTCGCGATGCCGTGGACCGCGGCCCAATCCTGATAGCCGGAAGGTTGGGGCAGCGGGTCCAGGAGCTCGAAGCCGTCATCGCCGGAGTTGTCCGTGAAGCACTCGTTCCGCTGGAGGAAGGTCAGCCCTTCCGCGGTGCCGCCGCCCGAATTCATCAGGTTATCCTGCGTCTGAAAGAAATGGGGCAGCGCGAGGTTGTGGCCGATTTCGTGCGCGATCACGGACGCGATCGCATCCCGGCCGCCCTCGAAGCCCGGGAGATTCGCCCCGACATGGACGGCGATGCCATTGAAATCCAGGAAGGCCAGGCCGTTGGCGTAATTGTCGTCGAGGTGGGGGAATCCCGGCACGATTTCCACGAAGAACATGTTCAAGACCGCGGGGTCGGAGCTCTTCGGCGGGCTGCCCGCACCGCTCACGATCGCGTCCAGGTCGTCGCCGGGCCGGTCGTTGATCTCGTAGTTGCCGCTGCCCTGGTAGGCGAAGTCGCTGGTGTAATCGGTGAAGGGCAGCCAATCGACGCGTATGCCCACCTGGGCCCAGATGCGGTTGATCTGTTCCTTGATATAGTTCGACTGCGAGGCGGTCCCGAGCGTGGTAGCGGGGGTGCCGTCCGACTTCAGGACCCGGATCGGCTGGACCTGGACCCGGTGGGTGAGCGCGAGCGGCTGGTAGACCTTCACTTCCGCCGCGAGCGGCGGAACCAGCGCCAACATCGCAAACCGGAAAAGGGCGGCGGGAAGGTTCGATCTTTTATTGATTTTCAAGCCTGCGCTACTATCCGGAAATGCCGGACATTTCAAGTCCGGCCGGTCGAAAATCGGCGTTCGGCAATCGACAATTCCGGCACACGCGGGCACAAGCCGCGGCATGAGGAAAACTTTCCCGCTCTCCGTGCCGGACCAAAAGCCGGAACGGATCGTCGAATCGATCAAGCACGAGCTCCGCAAATACCTGAAACGCGAAAGGCGCAAGCCCTTGCCGGAGGGCGCGGATTTCTGGGATTTCGATTGCAAGGTGGGGCAGGGGGATGGCGTCCCGGTAGCCACCCACCCGGGCGATGTGGAGCGGGCCATCGGAGATGCGGCGAAAGACGGCCACCCCTCCGTTTACGTGGAGATCCTGGCGAAGCCCGGCCGGCGCATGAAGAAGGACGGAGAGCTTCCCGGGGATCCGGATTGACTCCGGCAGCGGCTCCCGGCACTTTCCCGGCGTTTTCATGAAGCAGCATTCCTCCGCCTTTTCTTCCCGGCTGTCGTACCTCGGGTGCGCCGGGCAGGAGGCATGCGCGTGGAATCTCGCCCGCCGTGTCCGTCTTTCCTTTGTGCATCGCAAAGGAGCCGCCGCGCGGCGGGATGAAATCGCAATGGAATAGCCCTTGGTTCCGGAACTTTTTCGCCCCGTCCGCCTCGCCGGTGGACGGGGCTTTTTTTACGCTCGAAATGAACACGAAGCCCCGCGACACGACCCTCTGGCAGGACCTCAAGGCCTTGCCCGGGGAATACTGGATTTTGTTCAGCGGCACCCTCGTGAACCGCTTCGGGCACTTCGTGATCCCCTTTCTGGCGATCTATCTCAAGCAGGGCGGCTTCGATACCAAGGTGGTAAGCCTGACCATGGGCTCCTACGGAGCCGGGGCGCTCCTCGCGGGGGTGATTGGCGGCTATCTGGCGGACCGGATCGGCAGGAAGAACACCATGCTCTTTTCCTGCGCCGGGGCCGCCTCCTTCATGATGATGCTGTCCCAAGCCCACAGCGTGCCCTCGCTCGTGACCGCCACTTTCATGACCGGCCTGATGACCGCGATGTACGGTCCGGCGGCGGGGGCGCTCATCGCGGACCTGGTGCCGCCGGAGTTGCGCGTGCGGGCCTTTTCCTGCCAGCGCCTGGCGATCAATGCCGGATTCGCCGCCGGGATGGCGACCGCAGGCTTCATGGCGAAGCATTCGTTCTTCGCTCTCTTCGTGGCGGATGCGGCCACGACCCTCATTCTCGGACTTACGGTCCTCTTCGGGCTCAAGCCGCGCCCGCGGGTGCGGCGGGAAAGCGACGGCTGGTCGCATGCCCTCCGGCACATGCGGGGGAACAAGCCCTTCCAGTTCGCCGTGGCGGCCTCCTTACTCATCGGCGTCGTCTTCTGGCAGATGAGCAGCAGCTACGGCTTGCAGGCCACCGAGGGCGCCGGGCTGGACGAGCGGGCCTACGGCCTGCTGATGGCGCTGAATGGCATCCTGATCGTCTTCCTGGAGCTCCCGCTCACCAGCTACACGCGGCGGTATTCCCCGGTGCTGATGATGGCGGCGGGCTACGCGGTCATCGGGCTCGGCTTCGGCGCGAACGTGCTAGGAGCTTCGCTGCCCGTCCTCGCCCTCAGCATGATCATCCTCACCGCGGGGGAGATGGTCGCCTTCCCCGTGAACAATAGCTACATGGCCGCCTTGGCCCCGGATGACATGCGCGGGCGATACCAGGGCGTGGTCTCGATCTCCTGGAGCGTGGCAACGATGGTCGGCCCCTCGACGGGGATCGCTCTCTACCAATTCAGCCCGCCCTTGCTCTGGCTGGCCACGCTGGCGCTATCGCTCGTGGCGGCCGGACTGATGCTGGCGAGCTGGCCTGGCCTGCAAAGGAAAGGAAGGCTCTGAGGGAACACTCAGCGGGCCCGGCGCGGAGCCGCTGCCCTGCCGGAAAGGATCGCGAAGCTCTCGCGCTCGTTGCGTTTCCTGAGCCTCGAGTTGAAGAACGCCTGGAAGACGAGGCCGACGAGATAGAAAAACGCGCAAACAGCGGCGACAATGCCGGCCAGCGCGAGAAACTCCTTCGCGTCATTGGAGAGGCGCGGGCCGAAGACGAGACACACCAGAACCACCGAGCTGGCGAAGACCCACAGGGCGTTGCGGACGCTCTTGCGGAGGTCTTCGCGCAAGCCGCGGATTTCTTCGGCGAGGCGGTTGTCGTAGGAGGATTCGTTCATAGCGAGTCGGTTTGTATCATGTCCGGCTTATCTTGGCAAGTAGGCGCTTCGGCGCTAATTCCCCACCTTCAGGGGAGCGGCGGCGGCCAGCTCTTCCGGGATGTCTGCGGGCGAGGTGTCGAACTCCAGCCCGCGGAGCCAGTCCCGCGTGCGGTCGAGCTGGACCGCCGCACCGTCGATCTCGTGGGAAAGCGCGCCCGCGTCCCGGCTGGCGAGGTGATCGGCGCGGAAGAGCTTCACCAGCTCGGCGATGCGTTCCTGCTCGGAGGCCGTCAGCGCGCGGCTTTCCTCCGCGCCCAGGCGCTTCTCCAGGCGGGATTCGAGCGATTCCAGCCGAGAGCGGATCGATTCCGCCAGGCCGGCCTTCTCGCCCGGGGCGATGGCTCCGAGCTCCTGCTTCATCCCCGCGATCTTCCGTTCCAATTCCTCCGGGTCCTCGGTCTCGATGAAGCGGTCGAGCATTTCCCCGGTGTGGAGCAGGCGCAGGTAGGTCCAGGCGAGGTTGGAGAGGCGCTCGCTGCGCTGGCGGAGGATTTCCGCATCCAGCCGCGGATCGCGCGAGAAGTCCTCCTGCAACTCGCCGATTTCCGCCGCCAGCCGGTCATAGCGGGTGCGGGCGGGGGGGCGCAGGGCGTCGTAGATCTGGCGGCGGCGGTAGAGGAAGTCCCGCAGCTTTTCGCCCTCGTCACCTTGTTTCCTCGCGGCCAGCCAGTTCTTGAAAAGGCGGGAGTCCGGCAGGTAGATCCAGCCCAGTGCGTAGGCCGCCGCTCCGGCAACGATGCCGATGCCGCTCAGGGTGGCCAGCCCGGCACCGAGCGTGAGCAGCCCCAGCCACGCGTGGTGCGGGCTTTTCGCGAAGGCTTTGAGCTTGTCGAGACCGGTCATGGTCGGGGCGCGGGCAGTGGACGGGAATCGGTGAAAGAGGAAAGCGCCGGGACCATGGGATTCCAACCCCGAACACCGGTAGCCCGGCACTCTTTCACTCCACCGTGAACCATTGCACCTCCACCCGGCGGTTCAGGTCGGAGTTCTTGCCCGCGGGTTCTTCCCAGCCGCGGCCCACCACTTCCAGGCGATCCGGGGTGATGGCGGGATATTTCTCGATCAGGCGCTTCTTCACCTCCTCCGCGCGCCGGTTGGAGAGCTCCAGCGCCTTGAGGGACATCTTGCGCAGGAACGACTCGCCCTGTTTGCGGAAGGCTTCCTTCTGCAAATCGTCCACATGGCCGCGGAGCAGGATCATCGAGCCGGGAGAGACGCCCAGCAGGTGGTTCACGTTCGCCAGGTAGTCGTGGTTTTCCTTTTTGTCCATGTCCAGCTCCGCGCTGTTGGGAACGAAATAGAAGCGGATGTCCCGGGTGAGCAGCGGGTCCTGCTCGATCGGCGCGCGGTCGCTGGATTTGATCGGCTGGATGGAAGCGGCCTGCGCGGAAAGCGAGCCTTCCTTCTCGATCGCTTCGAGAGCTTTCGTGTCGGCGAAATAGGAGGCCGCCACCGGCGAGGGCTGGAGTTCGGATCCGTAGGCGAGGTTTGCCGTCTGAAAGACGGAGGCGAAGGAACCGGCGGCATCGATGGCACCGCGGAAGAAGGCGAGATTTTCCGGCAGGTTGGAAAGGTGGACCTTGGCGAGCTCCGCCTTGGTTTTCTCAGGACTCCAGCCGAAGGCCTTGGCCACCGTCTGGAGGTGGCCTTCGGGGTTCGCGCGGATGCGGTCGTTGAAAAGCAGCATGCCTTCCACGATCTTTTGCACCGTCTCCGGCTTGGCTTCGGCGAAGCCCTTGTTGAAGACCAGGATGTCCGCGATCACCAGCAGGTTGCGGTTGTCCACGAGCTGGCGGGCCTCCCCGCCGGATTCCGCCACGATTTCCGTGGTCTTCGGCGCCCAGGTCACGCAGCCGTCGAGCTGGCCGCCCCCGGCTTTAAGATCGGCCAGGAAGGCGTCGCCCGCATCGAAGGCGTCCTCCAGGAAGACCAGGTTCACCGCCTCCGGGTCGCGGGGCAGCTCGGGGCCGTCCAGGCGTTTCACCGTCAGCCCTGCCTCCTGGGCCAGATAGCGGATGAAGAATTCCGCTTCGCTGAAAGGAGCCGTGGCGACCGTCTTGCCCTTCAGGTCGTTCACGCGCTTGATCTCCTTGCGCACGATGATCCCGTCCGCCCCGCGGGACCAGGAGACCTGCGCGGGGACCGTGCACTGCCATTGCCGGCCGTAGTTCGAGAGCACGTCCACCGTGGTGGCCGTGGCGGCGAATTTCCCGTCCTGCAGGTCCGCCCAGGAATCCTCCTCGCTCAGGGTGATCTTCAGCCGGAAGCCGGCGTTTTTCGCGAACCAGGAATTGTCGTCCGGCTCCAGCCCGCCGTTCGCCGCGATCAGGCCGGCGTAGCCCGCGTATTCGGAGAGATTGAGAAGGATCGTATTTCCTTGCGGGACGTAGGCGCGGGGAGAAGGAAGCCGCGGCGCTTTCCCCGGTGCGATGAAATCGAAGGACGCGCTGATCGGGTCGGCATTCCCTGCGGTGGCCTGCTCCGTAGCGGCCGGCGGCAAGGGGCCCTGCGGTTCCCGCTCTTTCCGGCCGAGCATCCGCGTCACGGCGAATCCCGCCAGAAGAAGGACCACGAGGGTGAAGACGATCTTTCCGAGCTTGGTCATGGCGGATGAAGGATGCACCGGGCCGGGACTTCCCGGCGATGGGAAAATGCGGGTGCTTGTGGAACCCCGGCGGAGCTGCCGCCCCGCCGCGGGCCCCTGCCCATGAGCGGGTATTGCGGGATGCCGGACGGCAATTTTCCGCAGGCTTCCTCATCCGGCCGTCATCTTCGGGGGCTAGGAAGGGGCAAGTTCAAGCGACGCCTGCATGAAACCGGAACACGCCATCCTTCCCGCCCTCCTCTTGCTGACATCCGCCGCAGTGGCCGGGGAGATCCGC
This sequence comes from uncultured Verrucomicrobiaceae bacterium, assembly GCA_965651965.1. Lineage (GTDB taxonomy): Bacteria > Verrucomicrobiota > Verrucomicrobiia > Verrucomicrobiales > Akkermansiaceae > Haloferula. The sequence continues at coordinate 6,557 of CBFGVD010000061.1, forward strand.
CGCATGGAAATCCTGCCCGCCGAATGGCACCTGGCCGGCTTCGAGAACTCGCTGGACCTCAGCGGGATCGCGGCCGCGAACCCGCGGCAATGCCTTGTCGGCAGCGATGAATCCTTTTACGTCCAGCCGGGGGAAATCGATGCCGCGAAGAAGCGCATCGAATCCCGGCGGCCCGTCGCCCTGGCTCCGGAGGCTGCGGGAAGGACGGACGTGGAAGTGGATATCGAGGGCGTCGCCTTCGTCCCCGAAGAGCAGGCCTACTACGTGGTCGGCTCGCACGGTCTGGGGAAGAAGAAGGGCGACTTCCAGCCGGAGCGCCATGCGGTGTACCGCGTGCCCGTAGAGCCCCGCACGGGCGTGGTGAAGAAGGAGGGCATCCGCCGCGCGAGCCTGCTGCCCTGGATCCGGGAGACACCCCTGCTCGCGCCCCACCTGAGGCAGCCCTTGCAGCAGAACGGCCTGAATATCGAGGGGCTCGCCGCTTCCGGAGGGAAGCTGTTCTTCGGCCTTCGCGCGCCGAACAAGGACGGCCGGGGGTTGGTCATCGAGCTCGCACCGGCGGAGCTCTTCGGCCGCACGCCGCGCGAGCTGAAGGTGCACGAAATCTCCATCCCGGAGGGTCGCGGAATCCGGGAGATCGCCGCGGTGCGGGGCGGCTTCATCCTGCTCTCCGGAAACGCCAGCGCGGAGGCTTCCAAGAAGATCCCCGAGACCCGGGCGAAGGAGCCGGACACGCGTTTCGAGGTCTATTTCTGGAGCAGCGGCCCGACCGCTGAGCCCGTGAATCTCGGCGATCTGCCGGAAAACGGAGGCAAGGCCGAGGGCCTGCTCTTGCTCGAAGACACCCCGGACCACGCGGACATGCTGGTCGTCTTCGACGGCCTGCCCGGCGGCGAGCCGCTGCTGATCCGCCTGCACCGCTGAAAATTCGCGAGTGCCCTCATCTTCCCCTCATCCATCCATGCCAAACATCAACCGACATCACGACAAGACCATCATGAAGACCATTGCCAAAATCGCAGCCCTTGCCCTCGTTATTCCCGCCGCGTCCGCGCAGACCGAACGCCGGGAACTCCGCCTGGAGGATTGCCCGCAAGCCGTCCGCGCCACCATCGAAGCCAATGCCCGGGGAGGCCGGGTGGAGGAAGTCGATTTCATCGGGATCGACGGCAAGGAGATCTACATCGCCGAAGTGGAACTGCCGAAGGACCGGGATCTGAAAGTCTATGTCTCCGGCAGCGGGTCGCTGGCGAAGACTCTGGAAGACATCACCCTGGCGGAGGCTCCGGAGGCGGTGCAAAAGGCCGCCCGGGAACTGGGAGGAGCGATCGACGACGTGGACAAGGAAATCGCCGCCGGGAAGACGAGCTATCACGTGGAGATCGACCGCCACGGCGAGCCGGACCTCGACGTGGTGATTGCCGCGGACGGCACGATCCTGACCCGCACCGAAGAAGCGGACGATTGATCCGGCGCAAAAGTCCCGGTGCCGGAGGTGGACGGATTCCGCCTCCGGCCTCATGCTTCTCCGGTCCATGAAGCTGCTGGTCATAGAAGATGCCCCCCGCCTGCGCGCCACGCTGGGCCAGGCGCTGGCGCGCATGGGCCATGCCGTGGATCTGGCGGAAGACGGCACCGAGGGAGACCTGATGGGCCGCGCGACGAAATACGATGCCGTGGTCCTGGACCGGATGATGCCCGGGAAGGACGGCCTGGAAGTGCTCCGCGGCTGGCGTCGCGACGGAATCGACACCCCGGTGCTGCTGCTCACGGCGCTCGATGGCGTTGAGGAAAAGGTGAGGGGCCTGGGCGACGGCGCGGACGACTACCTCACCAAACCCTTCGCGCTCGCCGAACTCGTGGCGCGCCTGGAAGCCCTGGCCCGCCGCCGCTATTCCCAGCCGGATCCGCGCATCACCGTGGGGCCGCTGGAGATCGATACCGCGGCGAAAACCGTGAGCCGGGCCGGGCGGGCCATCCTCCTGACCGCGCGGGAATTCTCGCTTTTGGAATGCCTCGCCCGCCGGCCGGGCCAGGTGCTGAGCCGGGAGCAGATCGAGTCCCGGCTCTATGCCGAGCTGGACGGGCCGCTCAGCAATGCCGTGGATGCCGCGGTCTATTCCCTGCGCCGGAAGCTCTGCCCGCCCGGCACGCCGCCGCTCATTCACACCCGGCGCGGCCTGGGCTACGTGCTGGAGGCATGATCTCGATCCGCCGCCGCCTGACGATCCTGCTCTGCCTCGCGATGGGAGCCTTGCTCGTGGCCACGGGAGCCGGAGTCTTCATGGGCATGCGGCACATGCTGCGCAGCCGCTTCGACGAGACGCTGACGGCGAAAGCCACAGCCCTGATCACGGCCTCGGAGATCGACGACGGCGACTTCGAGATCGACCTGACGGTCCAGGATTTCGCCGGTTTCGGAGCGGACGGGCGGGACTATTTCGAGATCCGGCGGATGGACGGGGATGTGTTCCTGCGATCTCCTTCGCTGCTTTCGGCCGGAATCGAGATCGGCACGCAGGGCAAACCTCCGAAAAACGACGGCGCGCGCATCCGGGAAGCGAAGCTCGGCGACGGCCGCCCCGCGCGCTACTACATCCAGCGCTTTTATCCGAAAGATGACAAAAAAAGGCGGTTCCAGGATCTTTACCTGATCGTCGCCAGCCCGGTCCGGAATTTGCAGCTCCAGCTCGCGCTGCTGGGTACCGTGCTCGCGGTGGCGGGAGGGGCGGCGCTTTTCCTGATGGTCCCCGTCATCCGCTGGGGCATGGGGATCGGGTTGCGGCCCTTGGACAAGCTCGCGGCGGAGCTGAAGGAGATCCGACCGGAGAATCTGGACCGCCGGCTGGCCGCGGACAAGCTGCCCGCGGAACTGGTGCCGGTGGCTGCCAGCCTGAACGACTGGCTGGGCCGTATCGAGGCGTCCTTCGAGCGCGAGCGCCGTTTCAGCAGCCACGCGGCGCACGAGCTAAGAACGCCTCTGGCCGAGCTGAAAAGCATGGCGGAACTCGCAACCACCTGGCCGGAGGAGGCCACCCCGGAGCGCTGGGCGGAGATGCTGGCCGTCGCGAACGAAATGGAGGCCTTGCTGGAGAAGCTGTCCCTGCTCGCGCGCGCGGATGCCGGGCGGCAGCCGGTGCGGAAGGAGGCTGTGGACCTTGCCGCGACGGTCGCGGCTGCCATCTCGCGGGTGGAAGAGAAAGCGCGGGCGCGCGGGCTCAGCTTCGACACCCGCATTACGGGAGCAACGATCAACACCGATCCGGTTTTGTGGGGGGCGATCCTGCAAAATCTGGTCGGCAACGCGGCATCCCACGCGCCGGAGGGCTCCACCGTGCGGATCGAGGCCTCCCCGGAGCGGCTGGCGGTGAGCAATCCCGCGCCGGATCTGAATCCCGGGGATCTCGACCGGATTTTCGAACGCTTCTGGAGGAAGGACGAAGCCCGCAGCGGCTACGGTCACTCGGGGCTGGGAATGTCTATCGTGAAAGCGTGTGCGGCGTTGCTTGGCAGCGAGTGCCGCGCGGAGCTGACGGAAGGAAGGAAACTGAGGGTGGAAGTGAAACCGGCCTGAGGCGGATTCACCCGGGTCCCGTGTCCCGCCGGGAGATGGCAACCCGCGATGAGGTTCCTCGTAAAAAGAAAGGGCCGCACCTCCCGGTGCGGCCCTTCCGGAAAGATTGCTCCGGTTTTACAGCGAGAAGCTGTCTTCCGCAGGCGTCGCGCCGATGGAGATTTGTGCTTCGCCATTGGCGGAGAGATGGGTCAGGCAGTGATAGACGTCCTCCGGGTCGGCATCCACCTCGAAGGCGATCTGCTGGGCCGTCTTCGCTTCGGAGACCAGGCGGCTGCGCACCGCTCCGAGCAGGTCGAGGAAAACCGCTGCGGCCTTCTTGCCCGCCTCCACGCCCGGCTGGTGGTAGGCGTTGATATTCACCAGCGAGGCGTAGAAGGACACCGTCCGCTCGAAGAGCGCGATCAGCACCCCGAGCTGGAAGGGCGTCACTTCCGGGATGGAGATGGTCACGGATTTACGGCCGGAATCGTAGAGCGCCTTGCGCGTGCCGCGCAGGAAGCCCTGCAGGTAGTCGGCGGAACTGTTGCCGGGCTCGACCTCGATCGAATCGCCGCTGCGGCCCTTGCGGACCTCGATGAAGGTGGCGAAGAAATTCGGCACCCCGTCCCGGAGTTGCTGCACGTAGGCGTGCTGGTCGGTGGAGCCCTTGTTGCCGTAAACCGCGATGCCCTGGTTCACCTTGTTGCCGTCCAGGTCCAACTCCTTGCCGAGCGACTCCATCACGAGCTGCTGGAGATATTTGGAGAAGAGCACCAGCGAATCCTTGTAGGGCAGGACCACCATGTCTTTCTCGCCCTTGCCGTTGCCCGCTGCATACCAGGCGAGCGCCAGGCGCATGGCGGCGTTTTTCGCGGCGTCGGGCTTGCGGGTCTCCGCGTCCATGGCGGCGGCACCGGCGAGGAAGGAATCGAT
>CBFGVD010000062.1:0-10957 GCA_965651965.1 uncultured Verrucomicrobiaceae bacterium
GGGCGGAGATCGACAAAAGCCTGCCGCGTCTGAAGGTGATCTCGAAGTACGGGCTCGGCCTGGATAAAATCGACATTCCGGCGACCAAAGAGCTGGGAATTCCCGTCCTCTTCACCCCCGGGGTCAACCACACCACCGTGGCCGAACACACCTTCTGCCTGCTGCTGGCGATGCAGAAAAACCTGGTGGAGACGGTGAACGCAACCCGGCAGGGGAACTGGCTGCGCATCACCGGCCACGAACTGTGGCGCAAGCGCATCGGCCTGATCGGCATGGGCCGGATCGGCCAGGAAATGGCCCGCCGCGCGCACGGCTTCGACATGGAAATCCACGGCTACGGGAATTTCTGGCCGGAAGACATCGCCGCCCGCTACGGGGTGGTGCGCCACGACACCATCGAATCCCTCTTCTCCGCCGTGGATATCGTGAGCCCGCACACCAAGCTCACCAAGGACACCTACCACCTGATCAACCGCGAGCGCCTCGCGCTGTTGCCGGAGGGGGCCTACGTGGTGAACACCGGTCGCGGCGAGCTCGCGGATTCCGCCGCGATCCTGGAAGCGCTGGATTCCGGCCGGCTGGCGGGCTACGGCACGGACGTGATGGAGGAAGAACCCCCGCCGGCGGACCATCCCCTGCTCTCGCACCCGAAGGTGATCGTGACCGCCCACATCGGCTCCCGGACCTTCGAGAGCGTACCCCGGCAGGCGAAGAAGTCCCTCGACAACCTGCTGAATTTTCTCTCTGGAAACGGTCCTATCGCCTGTGGCAACGGCGTGATTCCCTCCAGCGGCGAATAAACGCCCGTTTCCACGGAAAATCCTCCCCTTCCTTCCACCCCACCCTTCCCCTTTCCTTCATTCCACCGTCATGTCCCTCACGCTCCGCACCGCCGCTTCCTGCCAATTCGACATCGTTTCCCTGGGTGAAATCATGCTCCGCCTCGATCCCGGCGACGGCCGGGTGCGGACCACGCGCCAATTCCAGGCTTGGGAAGGCGGGGGGGAATACAACGTGGCCCGCGGGCTGCGCCGCTGCTTCGGCAAACGGGCCGCGGTCGTCACCGCGTTTGCGGAAAACGACGTGGGCCGCCTGATCGAGGACTTCATCCTCCAGGGCGGGGTGGACACGCGCTTCATCCAGTGGAAGCCCTTCGACGGGATCGGCCGCCAGATCCGCAACGGCCTGAATTTCACCGAGCGCGGCTTCGGCATCCGCGGCGCGAAGGGTACGCCCGACCGCGGCCTGACCGCCGCCAGCCAGATGAAGCCCGGCGATGTCGACTGGGACGATGTCTTCGGCACGCACGGCGCGCGCTGGTTCCATACCGGCGGGATCTTCGCCGCGCTTTCCGAAACCACCGCCGAACTCACCATCGAAGCCTGCAAGAAGGCCAAGGAATACGGCACCATCGTCTCCTACGACCTGAACTACCGCCCGAGCCTGTGGAAATCCATCGGCGGCCAGGCGAAAGCACAGGAAGTGAACCGGGAAATCGCGAAATACGTCGATGTCATGATCGGCAACGAGGAGGACTTTACCGCTTCCCTCGGTTTCGAGGTCGAAGGCGTGAGCGAGCACATCACCGGCCTGGAAGTGGACAGTTTCAAAAACATGATCGAGCGCGCGGTACGGGATTTCCCGAATTTCCAGGTGGTGGCCACCACCCTGCGCGACGTGCACAGCGCCACGATCAACGACTGGGGCGCGATCTGCTGGCACGCGGGCGAGTTCCACGAGGCCACCCACCGGCCGAAGCTGGAGATCTACGACCGCGTGGGCGGCGGCGATTCCTTCGCCAGCGGCCTCGCCTACGGTTTCATGGAGTTCAACGACGCCAAGCTGGCCGTGGAATACGGTGCCGCCCACGGCGCGCTGGCAATGACCACACCGGGCGACACCACCATGGCAACTGCGGACGAGGTGAAGAAACTCGTGGGCGGCGGCTCCGCCCGTGTGGACCGGTAGGCCGTGCCTGCTAGGGCAGGCGGTGGACGTCCTTGTAGCAGAGGTAACTTGCCGGCCCATCACCCGTGGCCGCGAACCACCGCGAGCAAAAAGGTGCCATCCAGATCGCATCTCCGGCGTGCACGGGGTAGTGATCCTCGTCCATACGGCAGATGCCCTGGCCGGAGAGCATCAGCAGCCCGTGTTCCATCACGGGGGTCTCCACGAAAGGCAGGGCGGCTCCCGGCCGGAAGGTGAAGATGTTCATCGCCAGATCATAGCGGGAATCGGCGGGAACAAGCGTTTGCAGGAGCGCCTTTCCCTGGCCGGGAATGGGCTCGCCGGGCACATCCGCGGCATTCCCGTGGACGGCGGGCGGGGGTTCCAGATTATCCACCGGTTCGTACATCTTCCGGAAGACCGCGAGCCGGGTCCCCTCGCTGCCGTGGAGTGCCAGCACGTTCTCCGAGGGCACGAAGAGGAAGCCCCCGGCCTCCAGCGTGACATCGCCGTCATCCCACACGGCGCGGCAGTCGCCCGCCTCGACATAGATCGCGTGTTCATGCTCGTCCGCGGGGAACCAGGCGGTGCCGCCCTCCGCCTCGTAGGCTACCAGGATCTGGCTGAACTCCGCGCCCATGGCCGGGGAAACGAGCACATAGGCGCTTGCGCCCTCCCACCCGGGGAAAGAGCCGGGCACGTGGCCGTCCGGAGCGATGAGGGCGTGGCGGAGCGAAACACGGGTGCGGGTGTGGCCTGAAAGCGGTGTCATGGATCGGTAACTGGAAATCTGCCGTGCGCGGCGGGCAAGCCGCGGTTCTCCCCCGGAGCCGGACGGCCTTCACCGCCATGCGCAACGCATCCCGATATAGGGTGAACCGGCGTGACGGGCGAGCAGGTCTTTCCTCCCGGGCGGAAATCCCCGGCCGCGGGCATCCGCCTCCGGATCCGGCCCGGGAAAACCTCAATACAGGCCGTTCACTCCGCCCTGGCGCCGTTTGTCCTCGCGCTCTTGCTCCTCCATCCTGCGGATGTTGCTCTCCATCTGCTTCACCAGCTTGCCGATCTTTTCCGCCTGTTCGCCGGTGATCCGCAATTCTTCCGGTAGAGGCGCGCTGCACACGCCGCATAGCTTTCCCCGCCGGCTGTAAATGACCGATCCGCAGGAGGGACAGTGAAGCTGCATGCGGGACCATTCCTATCGCGGAACCCGGGACATGTCCAGATGGCGGACCATCCCGAAAAAGCCCCCTTCCCTACTTCGCTCTTGGCAGCTCCCGACCCGGGAGGCCCACTGCCCGGCATGAACGGCGAGCTGATACTGGGAATCGACCTGGGAACCACGAATTCCGCGGTGGGCGCGGTGGATTCGGGCTTCCCGATCCTCCTGGCGGATGCGGAGGGCAAGCGGATCACCCCCAGCGCGGTATGGTTCGGTGCCGGGGGGGAAACCGAGGTCGGCCGGAAGGCGCTGCGCCGCCGGAGCGCGGATCCCGGCCGGGTGGTCACCAGCGTGAAGCGCCTGATGGGCTGCCGCCATGGCGAGGAGCGCGATTTCCCGCTGCCGGTGACGCGCGGGGCGGACGGCGGGGCGCGGGTGCTCGGCCGCAGCCCGGAGGAAATCAGCGCGGAGATCCTGCGCGAGCTGAAACGCATCGCCGAAATGCGCCTGGGCCGCGAGGTGGCAAAGGCGGTGATCACCGTGCCCGCCTATTTCAACGATGCCCAGCGGGCCGCAACGAAGCGCGCCGGGGAACTCGCCGGACTGGAAGTGACCCGCATTCTCAGCGAACCGACCGCCGCGGCCCTGGCCTACGGGCTGGACAAGCTGGCCGAGCGTTCGCGGGTGGCCGTTTACGACCTGGGCGGCGGGACTTTCGATCTTTCCGTGCTGGAAATGCAGGACGGCGTCTTCCAGGTGCTGGCCACGCGCGGCGATACCCGGCTGGGCGGCGATGACCTGGACATGGCGCTGGCCCGCCGCTGCGCCGCCACGGGAGGGACGGACTTCGATACGCTGGATGCCGCCGCCCGGGTGCGGCTGACGGAAGAAGCGGAGCGGGTGAAGTGCGCGCTGTCCGAAAAGGAAGAGGAGAGCTTCCGCGCACCGTTTTACGACGGCAGCCGCAGCCTGGAAGCCAGGGTCACGCGCGCCGACCTGGAGGATCTCGCCCGGCCGCTGATCGGACGCACCCTCGCATGCTGCCGCCAGGCGCTCTCCGATGCGGGCACGACGACGGAAGAACTGGATGCCGTGGTGCTGGTAGGCGGGAGCACCCGCATCCCCGCGGTGCGGAAGGCAGTGGCGGAGCTTTTCGGACGCGAACCGGATCTCTCCCAACACCCGGACGAAGCGGTGGCACTGGGCGCGACGATCCAAGCCGGGGTGCTAGGCGGCACGCTGCGGAAAATGGTGCTGCTGGACGTGACGCCCCTGAGCCTGGGAATCGAGACCTTGGGCGGGCTGATGAATATCCTGATCCCGCGCAATACCACGATCCCCTGCAAGGCCGGGGAAATGTTCACCAATGCCGCCGCGGACCAGAGCTCCATGCGCGTGCGGGTGCTTCAAGGCGAACGCGAGATGGCGCGCGACAATTGGGAACTCGGCAGCTTCGAGGTCGCCTTCGAGCCCGCGCCGAAGGGCCAGGCGCGGGTGGGCGTGCAATTCCGCATGGACGAGAACGGCATCCTGGAAGTGCTGGCCCGGGACGTGACGACCGGCCGGGATACCGTGGTGGAAATCCGCAGCGCCGCGGTGGACGTGACCGACGAAGCGGTGGAGCGGATGGTGGGCGAGTCCGTGGAGCACGCCTTCGATGACATGGCGGAACGGATTTTTACCGAGGCGAAGCTGAAGGCGGAGGAACTGCTGCCCGCCGTGGATCAGGCGCTCGCCGCGGGCGGGGAACTGGTTTCCGCGGAAAGCCGGGATGAAATCCAAGCGGCCGCGGAAGCCGTGCGAAAGGCCCTGGAAGGCGGACTGCCGAACCCGCTCAAAGCCGCCGTGCAACGGCTGGATGCAGCCACCGAAGTGCTGGCCGCGGCACTGGTGGAAAAGGCGATGGAGGAAGCGATGGAGCGCAGGATGCAGTAGCCCCGCGGCTGCCCGCCGCCAAGACGCGGAGGGTCTTCCCGGCTTCTTTCATGGAGCGGGTTTCCACGTTATGTTTTCGGAGGAATCGACGCGCTTGTGAACGATGAAGCATTCCCCACCTTCGTGCGGCATGGCATCCCGGCGGCGGCCGCTTCATCCACGGCTACCGTAACCCCGTCCGCGTAAGATCCGCCGGAAGCTTCGATCGGGACACGCGCTCACCGCCGCGCCCTCCGGATATTCGTTGTACCGCTCAGCCCTCCGGGCGGCACCGGCAAGCCCGCAGGAGCCCGGATTACCTGTCCTTGCAGGAAAGATAACAATCATGACAATTCTTCCAGCTCCGGCTTTCCAAATCTGGCACTACGGAATTGACAGCCTTTGACCGGACGGTGCTTTTTGCACCAACCCAAACCCAAACAGGTTTTATTTATGAACCGAAGGGCTCCTGCCAAGCATGAGGACATCGCCGCCGAGTTGCGGAAGGAAATTGCAGTCGGAAAATACGGCGAAGAGGGGCGCCTGCCCAGCGACTCGAAGTTGATGGAGCGTTTCGGGGTTTCCCGCCCTACCGTGGCGCAGGCCATGCGGACCCTGGCCCTGGAGGGCCTGGTCATCCGGCGTGCAGGCTCCGGTACCTACGCGCAGCCGCAGAGCCAATCCGCCGTACCCGTTTCCACCCGGTTGCTCGCGCTGCTGATGCCCCACTTCGGCCACACGGAGATTTTCCAGCTCATCGCCGGGCACTTGGCGAGTTTGGCACGGCATCACGAATACGGCCTGGTCTGGGGAGGCTCCACGCTTCCGCAGCTCGATGCCGATACCCGCCTGGAACACGGCGAGGAACTCTGCCAGCAATTCATCGAGGCCCGGGTGGACGGTGTCTTTTTTTCGCCGTACGAATTCGTAAAAGGCGGCTACGAGGCGAATCTCAAGATGGTAAAGCGCTTCCGCGACGCCGGCATCCCTCTGGTGCTGGTGGACCACGACGTCGTTCCCTATCCCGAACGCAGCGAATTCGATCTCGTCGGCGTGGACAATACCGGCGGCGGCTTTCTCGTGGGACAGCATCTGATCAAGCTCGGTTGTGCGCGCTTCGTCCATGTGGCGCGCCCTCTCTCCGCATCCACCGTGGATGCGCGCCACACCGGCTTGTGGAAGGCGGTCAATCAATTCGGCGACGGCGAGTGCTTCCTCACGGCCGAGCGCGGCGACGTGAGCGACCCCGTGTTCGCCAACAAGATCATGGCATCCCGGCCCGATGCGATCGTCTGCGGGAACGATCACACCGCCGCGGTCCTGATCCGGACCCTGGGCAAGATCGGCGTGTCCATCCCGGGAGACGTGCGGGTGGTGGGCTTCGATGACGCGGGCTTCGCGAGCCTCGTGACCCCGCCGCTCACCACCTTCCGCCAGCCCTGCCAGGAAATCGCGACATCCGCCTTCCGGGCGATGCTGGACCGGATCCTGGATCCCTCTCTGCCCGCCCGCAGCATCCGCCTGAGCGGCAGCCTGATCGTCCGCGAATCCTGCGGGGCCTACGTCAAATAAAGCCGCCCTATTTCCGGTTCCAGGCGGACCGCAGTTCGTGGACTTCGAGCGATGCGATCCGGGCCGTGCCGCCACGGGCTTCGACCGAGAGCGCCAGATCCGCCGGATCCGCATTCCGCGGCACCGGGACAAAGCTGCTTCCTCCGGCGGCGAAGGCTTCCACGCCGATTCGATCGATGAAAACGACGAGGTCCACCTTGCTGTCTTTCATCGGGGCGGGAGCACGATAGCCTTCCACCGCGATTTCCTGCCGGGACGCATCATAGACGACCTTTGCGCCGCGCAGCCGGAAGACCACCTCGTTCGCGTCTCCGGGCTCCAGCACCGTCCGCAGTTCGACAAGCTCCGTCTTGACCCCGGCGAGCGGGTTCGGATCGCCCGGTTTGAGTGCGAGGGGCCCGAAGGAGCGGCTCTTCACCCGCAGCGCTTCCAGCTCCTTCACCGGCAGGAAGGTCATCCGCGGTCCCGCCGGGGTCGAAGTCAGGGCGAGTGCCAGCGGGATGGACATGGATTGGTTGAAGGGCATGCCTTTCGTCTCCGTGCGCCACCAGCCCATCAGGATACGGCGGTCGTCCGGGGCGTCGCTGAAAGCCTGCGCGGCATAAAAATCCCGGCCTCGCTGGCCCGGCAGCATCGGGGTCTCGGGGGTGAAGGTCTTCCCGTCGAAACTGCCGATGCGGTAGTCGCTGCTCGCGCCGAGCAAGACCCATTTCTTGTTCGTTTCGTCCCCGTCCACCGGTGCCTCGAAAAACTCGGGGCACTCGAAGAAGGGCCGCGCCGTTCACATCCGTATCGAAACCCGCGGGCACTCCCGGGAATGCCCGCCGCAGCGGGCCCAGGATGTCCGCATGTTGCCAGCCCGGTTTGGGCGTGGTGGTGATGAATCCGTAGGTCGGCGACCGTTCGTCCAGATCCACCGGCCCGAAGGATGCCATGCCCAGCGCCGCAAGCGGCCCGTGCTTCTCCTGCTGCTCCAGCAGCCACGCCGTGACATCGCGCATCAGCCGTCCGGGGTCGTCCCCGCTTGAAAACCGGGCCCGCTCGAGAATTCCGGCACCCGGCCCCGTGCCGACCGCACACACGAACTTGGTGCCTCCGGCCTCGACCGCGCCGACGATGGATGGATGCGTACTGCTCATGAAAGTGAATCGCGGGACTCTCCCTCACCGGGGGTACGAGACGCCGAGATTTTCCTGCATTTCCTCCAGCGGCACGCCCTTGGTCTCCGGCATCATGAATTTCACCCATACGAGCTGCAGCACCATCATGCCGGTGAAGAAGAGGAACACCGTGCCGGGGGCCAGCAGCTCCACCATCTGCGGGAAAACGAGGGTCAACAGCGCCGCGAAAATCCAGTGGGTGAAGCTGCCCAGCGCCTGCCCGGTCGCGCGGTGGCGGTCGGGGAAAATTTCCGAGATGAAGACCCAGATGACCGCACCCTGGCCGACCGCGTGTGCCGCGATGAACGCGAAGATGCACGCGGGCACGATGGCCACGTTCTGCGAGTAAAACGCCCAGGAACACAATCCCAGCGAGGCGATGTAGCCGAAGGATCCGATGTAGAGAAGGGTCCGCCGCCCGAGCTTGTCGATCAGCCGGAGCCCGACGAAGGTGAACACCAGATTGGTGATGCCGATGCCGATGGTCTGGAGCAAGGCGGACTTCGCCCCGAGGCCGGTCATCTCGAAGATCCGCGGGGCGAAATAGAGGATCGCATTGATGCCGGAGAGCTGGTTGAAGAAAGCGATCAGGAACGCCAGCAGGATGGGCCTTTGAAGCCGCCGGGCCAGAATCCGCCTGCATTCCGGACGGCTGCCGCGGAAGGCTGCATGGCGTCCGCCAGGCTCGCGATCTCCGCCGCGGGCGCGTGCGGGTGAATCAATTTCAGCACCGCTTCCCCCTCCGCGCGCGCACCTTTCCGCGCGATCAGCCAGCGCGGGCTTTCAGGAATGGCGAAGCATGCCGCCGTGTAGATGAGCGAGGGAACCGCCATCACGCCGAGCATCCAGCGCCAGGCATTCTCACCCAGGCCCTCCAGCAGGTAATTCGACCCGAAAGCAACCAGGATGCCGAAAACGATATTGAACTGGAACATCCCGGCAAGACGCCCGCGCTGCCCCGGCGGGGAGATTTCCGAAATGTAAAGCGGTGCCGCCACCGTCGAAATCCCGATCGCCACGCCGCCGATGAACCGCGCGGCCATGAAGGAATACACCTCGTTCGCGAATGCCGACCACAAGGAGCCGACGAGAAACAAAAGCCCGACCCACAGCAGGGTGCGCCGGCGCCCGAAAAGGTCCGCCGGCCAACCGCCGATGAATGCGCCGAGGACCGTGCCCCAAAGCGCCGAACTCATCGCCAGCCCGTGCATCGCGGGACTGAGGTCCCAGAGCGATTGCAACGTTTTCTCCGCGCCGGAGATCACCACGGTATCGAAACCGAAAAGAAAGCCGGCAAGCGCGGCGACGACAGACCAGAGGAGAAGGCGGGAATCCATGGACGATGGGCTTTTGTAGGAAGCACCGTGATTGCCATGGCGCTCCGCCCGCAACCCCGCGCGCGGAGTCCTGCGAACAAAGATGTTCTTACAGATCCGGATTCTGTCAGAACCAATCGGCCAAACCCGGTTTCCGATGCCGGGACTTTCCCGCCCCGGGCAGGCTCCGGACTTGCGGCCTATTTCAAAGCGGCGATCTCCGCGGCTTCCAATGCGCGGGTAAAGAGGGCGAACTCGTCGATCCGCCCGTTGAAGCTCCTCGCCGTGTTCCGCTCGAACTCGGGGGCGGAGGCATCGAGATTGCCCAGATTGGCGAGGCCGAGCTGGATGAGGGGGCGTCGTTTCATCTCCCCGGAGGCGATTTCCCTGCCGTTCACGAAATGTTTCATGACGCCCTTCGGGCCGTCGATAACCGTTGCAAGCTGCATCCAACGGCCGAAATCCTGTTCGGTCACGATCTGCGGGCTTCGGAGTCGTTCCCACGCATCGTAGCGAAGTTCCGGTTCCGCCCGGACGCCGAGCACGAGGCGGCCGGCCTGGTCCAGTTTCCAATGGACCTCGCCCACCGTCTCCGGGGATATCGAGAGGAGATGATTATGGTTCTGCGGCAGGCTATCGACCCGGACGCGCGCGACCATGGTCAGGGACGGGGTCGTCCCCGAGGTCCGGAAGCGCACGCGGTCGCTTGTTTTCGCGAAGCCCAGGGCTCCTTTCCGGGCCCAGCGCCCGGGAAGCGGATCGCAGCCGATCACCGTGCCGTGGGAGCTGACGTCCGCACCCGCGGCCCTATTCGGCAAAAGCGGTTCCCCGGCGCGGAGGCCTTCGAAGTCGAAATAAACTTCCAGGCCCGGCACGGCGCGCAGTTTCCGGGAAGCATCCTTCCACGCGGTCCACTGCGATTCGCTCTCCCGGGCCGCGGCCGATAGGACCGCGGCGGGATCTGCGAAAGATCCGCGGTCGGCGGGGATCGCCGTCCACGTGCCTTGGCGGATCGAGACCGCGTCGCCCTGGAACAGCGCTTTTTCCGCGCTCGCGGGCAGTTCCCCCTGCAGCTCCACCTCGCCGTCGAAGACATGCACCTCGCAGTCGTCCATGCCGCTCACATTCATGCCGAATTCGGTGCCGCGGTCCACCACCCTGAGGTCGGAGCTCAAGACCGTGAAACCTTCCGCCGGAGGGGGGACGCGGGCCGTGAGCTTGCCCTTTTCCAGGCGCGCCAGGTCCGGGGACAGGAGCTCGATGGAGGCGGGGCCTTCGAGGATCACGCGGGCACCGCTGTAGAAATCGAGCCGCAAGGTGCCGCTTGCGATCTTCAACCATCCCTTCGGCAACGCCGAGCCCGCCCCGAAGCCCGCGGTGCCGTCCTCCCAGGTCACGTCGATCGCCTGGGCAAGCAGGGCGACGTGCTCCGGCGCGGAAGCCGTTTGCCGCACGGCGGCGGGGGAATTCTCCTTCCCACCCCGCGGGAACATCCACCATCCCAGGACGAGACACGCGGCGATGGCCGTGCCAAGCCATGCCTTCCGGCGGAAGGAGCCGGCTTTCCGGCGGGGTGTTTCCCCGGCCATCAGCACGCCGGCATGAGCCTGCAGGGCCTGTTCGCGCAGCAGGCCGTGCCATTCCGCGCGATCATTGAAAATGTCCCTCGCCCTTGATGACGCGAGCAGCATTTCCTCCAGTTCGCGCTTCTCCTCCGCCGTCAACTGCTGGTCGAGGTAGGCGGCGATCAGTCGCTCGAGTCTGGTTTCGTCGAACATGGCTTGGAACAATCAGATCTTGGCCGCGTTCATCTTGCGCAGCACGCACTCGCGGAGAAAAGCGCGGGCTCGCGAAAGTGTCACATTCACCGATTGGACCGTGCAGCA